>NCKG01000048.1:0-10407 GCA_002279095.1 Cellulomonas sp. 14-74-6 | reverse complement strand
TGCGCCGGCACGTCGAACAGCGCGGCGGCGGCCGCGACGGACCGTCGTGGAGAGCGGTCCGCCCGCGGCCGTCCCCGGCTGGGGTCAGCGCCAGCCGCCGAGGGGCCGGAGCCCGTCGACGGCCGCCGTCAGCACCTGCTGGGCGCTGTCCACCACGTCGGCGGCCGGTGACTGGGCCTCCAGCACCATCTGGCCGATCTCGATCGCCCGCTGCAGCGCCCGTGCCGTCGGCGGTGTGCAGCGCGCCTGGTCCACGGCCGTCGCGCGGTCGACCAGGGCCTGGGAACACCGCCCGCACGGCGGCGCTGCCCGCGGAGAACACCTGGCTCACCGCCCGCCGGCCGTTGACGCCGGCCACGCCGTGGTTGGTCTCGTTGCCCACCTGCACCATGCCGACGTCGACGTCGGCGGCCTTGAGCTTCTGCAGGCTCACGGTGGTGTAGGCGCCCACGGCCGCGGCCCTCTGCGCGACGGAGTACCCGGCCCAGGCCTTGGGCGCCCGCTGCTTGCTCGGGTCCGCCCAGAAGTCGGAGCAGTGGAAGTCGACGAGCAGGTGCAGCCCCGCCGCCGTGGCGCGGCGACTGCGCCCAGCGTGACGGTGGTCGCGACGGCCCACGCCGGACCCCGTCGCCAGGGTTGCCGGGGACTGTACACGTTCCCAGTCCCAGGCACCCTAGCGACGATCGAGAGGTGAGATCTGTGCGGGGAATCCGCCTGTGCACGCGCACAGTGTGCGCGGAACAGCCCAGGTCAGTCGAGGCGGCCGACCGTCTCCACGAGCTTCGCGCGGCCGTCCTCCAACGTGTACTCCACGGCGACGATCGCGCAGCTGCCGTCCGCCGTCCGCCGGGAGAGCACGGCCGAGTAGTCGTTGAGCATGCGCGCGGTCTGCCGGACGTGCTCGTGCCCGAGCTCCGCAGCGTCGAAGGAGTCCAGCGGCTTCCCGGTGCTGGTCAGCCCGACGATGCTCGGGATCACCCGGTCGACCACCGCGCGGACGAACCCCGGCGCCTGCTCACCGCTGGCGAGCGTCTTGGCGGCGGCCGCCACCGCCCCGCACTTGTCGTGCGCCAGCACCACCACCAGCGGCGTGCCGAGCACCTCGACCCCGAACTCGATCGAGCCGAGCACCGTGGTGTCGATGACGTGGCCGGCGGTCCGCACGACGAACGCGTCGCCGAGCCCCTGGTCGAACACGATCTCGGCCGCGACACGGCTGTCCGAGCAGCCGAACACGACGGCGAACGGCGCCTGGCTCGAGCTGAGCGCCGCGCGGTGCGCCGCGTCCTGCGACGGGTGCACCATCTCGCCTCGCACGAACCGCTCGTTGCCCTCGAGCAGCGCGGCCCAGGCCTCGCCGGGCCTCGTCGGTCGGTCCATCGTGCTCGTCATGCGTCCACCTCCGCGGAAGTCGGGGGATTGGCCCCGGCTCGCGAGACGGTGATCGCGGCGATCCGCGCGCACCGCTCGAGCACAGCCGTCAGCGTCCCCTCGTCGATGTGGTGCAGCGCCTCGCGCCGGTCGGCGCCCAGCAGCCCGGCCGTCCACAGGCCGTCGATCAGGCCGCTCATGAAGGAGTCCCCGGCACCGACCGTGTCCGCCACTGTGACGCGTGGCGCGACGATCTGCACCTGGAGGCCGGTGGACGTGACGGCGAAGGCGCCCTCACCACCGTGGGTGACCACCACGACGGCCGGTCCGGCCTTCGCCCATCGGGCCGCGACGTCGTCCGGCGCCTCGTCGGGGTGCAGCCAGAGCAGGTCCTCGTCGCTCACCTTGACCACGTCGGCCGCGGCCACGAGGGCGTGCACCACGGGAAGCGTCACCGCAGGCGAGCCCATCAGCGCCGGACGCATGTTGGGGTCGTAGCTGATCGTGGACGTGGCGCGGCGCGCCTCGACCAGACGCGCCACGGCGGTGCCGCCGGGCTGCAACGTGGTGGCGATCGAGCCCGTGTGCACGACGACCGGGTCGACGTCGTCACCGTCCCACGTCGCCGGCAGGTCCCACTCCAGGTCGAACTCGTAGGTCGCGGCACCGGTGGCGTCGAGATGGGCCACGGCGACCGGGGTGCGGGTGGCGTGCACCGGTGCGGTGAGGACGTGCACCCCCGACTCGGCCAGGTGCTCACGGATGCGGTCGCCGTAGGCGTCCGGCGCCAGCCACGTCAGCAGGTCCGCCTCGCGGCCCAGCCGGGCGAGGCCCAGGGCCACGTTCGCGGGACTGCCACCGGGGTGCTCCTCACGGCTGCCGTCCTCGCGCACCACCACGTCGACCAGCGCCTCACCGATCACCAGCGCCCGTGCGTCGTTCACTCGTCGTCCCCGTCCTCGTCGTCGGTACCGGCCTGCTGCTGCGGCCGCTCGTCCTGCGCACCGGCCGCACCGGCCGTGCTCGTCTGACCTGCATCTCGGGGTGCCGCCGCGGTGGCCAGGCGCTCGCGCGCGCCGTCCAGCCACTGCTGGCAGCGGGCGGCCAGCGCCTCGCCCCGCTCCCACAGCGCCAGGGCCTCCTCGAGCGAGCCCGCACCGCTCTCCAGGCGTGCGACCACGGCCACCAGCTCGTCACGCGCCTGCTCGTACCCCAGGCCCTGCACGTCGGCGTTCGGGTCGGTCGGCGGTACGGCTGGCTTCGGCACGGGAGAAGTCAACCAGCCCTCACCGACGCGGCGTGCGACGGCCGGCGGACCCACCCGGCTGCGCTGCGGTCTCGGGCGGCGAGACGGTCACAGCGAACCGGCCCCGCGCCACGCGGACCGCGAGCGGCTCGCCGTCGGCCACCTCCGCCGGGTCGCGCACCACCGCGCCGTCGGCGCGCTGCACCACCGCGTACCCGCGGTCGAGCGTCGCGGCCGGGGACAGCGCCCGCACCTGCGCGGCGAGCCGTGCCGTGGCGATGCCTGCCTCGGCGAGCGCAGCGCCGACCGTCCGGCGACCGTGGTCCACCAGCCGGTCGAGCGCGAGCTGGTGCGGTTCGACCAGCGTGACGGGACGTGCGAGCACCGGCCGCCCACGCCAGTGGTCCAGCGTCGACTGCTCACGCGCAAGGCGGCCCAGCACCGCCGCGCGGGCACGGTGGCGCGCCTGCGTCAGGCGGGCGCGTTCCTCGGTGACGTCGGGGACCACCCGCTTCGCGGCGTCCGTCGGCGTGGAGGCGCGCCAGTCGGCCACCAGGTCGAGCAGCGGAGAGTCGAGGTGGTGCCCGATCGCGCTGATCAGAGGCGTGCGGCAGGCGGCCGCTGCGCGCACCAGAGCCTCGTTGCTGAACGGGAGCAGGTCCTCGAACGACCCGCCGCCCCGCGCGACGACGATCACCTCGACGCGCGGGTCGGCGTCGAGCTCGGTGATCGCGGCCGTCACCTCCGGCACCGCGCGGGGGCCCTGGACGGTGACCCGCCGGATCTCGAACTGCACCGCCGCCCAGCGGGCCCGCGCGTTGGAGACCACGTCGTGCTCGGCGTCCCCCTGCTGCGCGCACACGAGCCCGACCACCGCCGGCAGGAACGGCAGCGGCTGCTTGCGGTCCTCGTCGAACAGGCCCTCCGCCCCCAGCACGCCCTTGAGGTGCTCGATCCGCGCGAGCAGCTCACCCAGGCCGACCAGCCGCACCGCATCGGCGGCGAAGGTCAGCTCGCCCCGCTTCTCGTGGTACCGGGGCCGGGCGTGCACCACCAGGTGGGAACCGTCGGACAGCCGGTCGGCGACGGAGGCGATCGCGCCTGCCGGGACGGTGACGGACAGCGACATGTCGAGGTCCGTGTCCCGCAGCGTGAGGAAGTACAGGGAGTTCCACCGCTTGAGGTTGAGCACCTGGCCCTCGACCCACACCGGTGGCATCCGGGCGATGTAGTCGGCGATCTTCGGGGCGAGGTGGCAGACCGGCCACGGGCGGTCCGGCGTGGTGTCGGACGCGCGGAGCGGGAGCGGGCCGCGTGCCGTCAGGTCGGGGTCCCGCGGGCGCACGACGGGCCCGCCGGGCCGTGGGGACGCAGCGCGCTCCGCTGCCCGGTCCGCCGATGCGCTCACGGTCACCAGACTGCCCCATGCCGCCCACGGCACCTGCACGCGTCCGCCGCCGGCCGCCCAGGGACGGTCCCGAGGCCCGACCTAGACTGATGCGGTGAACCCCCACCGTCCGTCCGTCGACCATGCCGTCGACCGTGCCGTGGACCCGGCCGTGCCCGACGCCGGTGCGGCGGGTCCGTCGTCCGACGTGGCCCGGCGTGTGCTGCTCGCCTCGCCGCGCGGGTACTGCGCCGGGGTGGACCGCGCGGTGGTGGCCGTGGAGAAGGCGCTCGAGCACTACGGCCCGCCGGTGTACGTGCGCAAGGAGATCGTGCACAACCGGCACGTGGTGGACACCCTGGCGGCACGCGGGGCAGTGTTCGTCGCGGACACCGACGACGTCCCGGAGGGTGCCCGGGTGGTGTTCTCCGCGCACGGCGTCTCGCCGGCGGTGCGGGCGGCCGCCGCCGCTCGTTCGCTGCGCACGATCGACGCGACGTGCCCCCTGGTCACCAAGGTGCACAAGGAGGCCGTGCGGTTCGCCGACGACGACTTCGACATCCTGCTGATCGGCCACGCCGGGCACGAGGAGGTCGAGGGGACGTCGGGGGAGGCGCCGGAGCACATCCAGGTGGTCAACTCCCCGGACGACGTGGACGCCGTCGAGGTCCGCGACCCCGAGCGTGTCGTCTGGATCTCGCAGACCACCCTGTCGGTGGACGAGACGATGGAGACCGTCCGACGGCTGCGTGAGCGGTTCCCCGCGCTGCAGGACCCGCCGAGCGACGACATCTGCTACGCGACGCAGAACCGCCAGGTGGCGGTGAAGAAGATGGCGCCGTCGTGCGACGTCGTCGTCGTGGTCGGCTCGGCCAACTCGTCCAACTCGGTTCGCCTGGTCGAGGTGGCGCTCGAGTCGGGTGCCGGTGCGGCGCACCGGATCGACACGGCGGCGGAGATCGACCCGGCCTGGGTGGCCGATGCGGCCACCGTGGGCGTCACGTCCGGTGCCTCGGTGCCGGAGATCCTGGTCCGGGACGTGCTGACCCGCCTCGCCGAGCTCGGCTTCGGCGACGTCGAGGAGGTCCGCACCGCGACCGAGGACCTGATGTTCTCCCTGCCGCGGGAGCTGCGCGCCGACCTGAAGGCGGCGGGCGCCGAGACGCGGCCGGCACGCGAGGGCCGGCGCTCGCTGGACGTCCAGGGCGTCTAGCGCTCGTCCGACGTCGGGCCGGTCCGCTCGTTCACGGCGCGCGGGTCCGCCCGCGCCGGCCGTTCCTGCGGCACCGCTGCCGCCCCAGGGTCAGCCCGCGACCTCCGTCGGGCCGGCGAGTGGGGAGGCCGCCTCGGCGCGCAGCGCGGCGGCATCCCGGCGACCGTCCTCCTCCGCCAGCGCGGCCTGCTCCAGCACCACCAGCCGCTCATCGGTGGAGGCCAGCAGCTCCGGTGCGGTCAGCGTGGTCAGGCGGGGGTCGACGGGCGGCGGCGAGGGCAGCTCGGCGTCGGTGACGTGCAGGTCGGCGAACCGCCGGGCGCTGACCAGCACCCGCGTCTCGAGGGAGCCGACCGTCTGGTTGTACGCGGAGGCGGTCGCGTCGATCGCCCGGCCCAGCCGCGCGAGGTGCGAACCCATCGTCGCGAGCCGACCGTGCAGCTCCTTGCCCAGCGACAGCACCGCCTGGGCGTTGGCGGCGAGGGCGTCCTGCTTCCAGGCGTAGGCGACCGTCCGGAGCAGGGCCAGCAGCGTGGAGGGGGTCGCCACCACGACGTGCCGGTCGAACGCGTACTCCGCCAGACCCGGGTCCTCGTCGAGCGCGGCGTGCCAGAAGGCGTCGGCGGGGACGAACATCACGACGAACTCCGGAGTCGGCGCGAACTGCTCCCAGTACTGCTTGGCCGCCAGGTCGTCGACGTGCCGGCGCACATGCCGCGCGTGGTCGCTCAACCGCGCGGCCCGCACGGCGGGGTCCGATGCCTGGGCGGCGTCGAGGAAGCCGAGGAACGCCACCTTCGCGTCCACCACCACGTTCTTGCCGCCCGCCAGGTGCACCACCAGGTCGGGGCGCAGCGGGCCGTCGTCGGTACGGACGTTCTCCTGCTCGACGAAGTCGACGTGCGGCAGCATCCCGGCCGCCTCGACCACCCGGCGCAGCTGGACCTCGCCCCACCGGCCGCGCACCTGGGACGCCCGCAATGCGGTGACCAGCTGGGCCGTCTCCCCGCGCAGCTGCTCCGACACCGCGTGCATGGCGCGGACCTGCTCACCGAGCGCCGCCTGGCCGGCGGCACGGGCCTGCTCCGCCACCCGGAGCTGCTCGCGCACCTGGTCCAGCGTGCGCCCGACCGGCTCGACCAGGGCGCGGACCGCCTGCTCGCGCTGCGCCAGCTCACCGACCTGGGTCTGGTGCTCGGCGGCCAGCCGCTGGTGCGCCAGCGCGAGGAACTGCTCGCTGCTCGCAGCCAGGGCGTCGGCGGCCAGCGCCTTGAACCGTTCCGCCGTGCGCTCGTCGTCCGCGCGGGCGGCCGCCGCCGCGGTGCGCTCGGCCGCCCAGCCCGCCTCCGCGCGAGCCGCCGTCACCTCGGCCGCCCGGACGCGGGCTGCTGCCCGGGTTCCTGCCCCCACCCAGCCGAGGGCCGCCCCCAGCACGACCCCGACCGCCAGTCCCAGCAGCAGCACGCCCACGTCCATGCCGCCAGCGTGCCGCCGACCACCGACATGCCGGTCGCGGCGCGCACGGCGGCCGTCCAGCTGTCGGTCCGCCGCGCCGGTCCACCCGCGCCCGGGCGGCGAACCCCGGACCCGCGTGGGTACCCGCACCTATGCTGACGCCCGTGCCCGACGGCGACCAGGGGCCGCAGCTCCCTCCCGATCCACCACCGCCGCTCGCCCCTGCTCAGCGGCTCGCCGCGCCCCCGGCACTGGTGCTCCGCGGCCTGTGGCGGCGGTTCGGCAGCACCATCGCTGTCGCCGGTCTGGACCTCGACGTGCCGACCGGCTCCTGCTACGGCCTGGTCGGCCCCAACGGCGCCGGCAAGACGACCACGCTGCTGATGGCGACGGGGCTGCTGCGCCCCGACTTCGGCAGCGTGTGGGTGCAGGGCGTAGACCTGTGGTCCGATCCGCTGCGGGGCAAGGCGCTGCTCGGCGTGCTGCCGGACGGCATCCCCCTGTTCGACCGTCTGACTGGTGCCCAGGCGATCACCTACGCCGGTCTGCTCCGCGGTCTCGACCGCGACACGGTGGCTGCCCGCACCGCCGACCTGCTGCGGACCATGGACCTGGAGCGGGACGCGGACACGCTGGTGGTCGACTACTCGGCCGGCATGACGAAGAAGATCGCGCTGGCGTGCGCCATGGTGCACGCGCCCCGGCTGCTGGTGCTCGACGAGCCGTTCGAGGCGGTCGACCCCGTGTCGGCCGCGAACATCCGGGACATCCTCGCCGCCTACGTGGCGGGCGGCGGCACGGTGATCGTCTCCTCGCACGTGATGGACCTGGTCCAGCGCATGTGCGACCACGTCGCGGTGATCGCCGGCGGCCACGTCCTGGCCGCGGGCACGGTGGACGAGGTGCGCGGGGCCGGCACGCTGGAGGACCGGTTCGTGCAGCTGGTCGGTGGACGGATCACGGGCGGGGGACTGGCGTGGTTGGGCACCTCGTCCGCCTCAAGCTGAGGCTGCTGGCCAACGGCCTGAAGCGCAGCACCGGCCAGGTGGTACTGATGCTGCTCGCGCTGCTGTACGGGCTGGGCGTGCTCGTGGCCGTGACCGGTGGCCTCGCCTACGTCAGCACCCAGGCGCTGGTGCTCCGGGAGCTCGTGGTCGTCGTCGCCGGTGCTGCGCTGGTGCTCGCGTGGTGCGTCGTGCCGCTCGTCGCGTTCGGCGTCGACGCCACCATGGACCCGGCACGCTTCGCGCCCTACCCCATCCGGCGGGTGCACCTGCTCACCGGCCTGGCGGTCTCCGGGCTCGTCGGCGTGCCCGGCGTGCTGACCGTCCTGGCCGCGCTGGGGTCGGCGATCCTGTGGTGGCGCGAACCCGCGGCCCTGGTCGCCAGCCTGCTGGGCGCCGTCCTCGCGGTGGCGACCTGCGTCGTCGGCTCGCGTGCGCTGACCACCGCGCTGGCGCGGGTCGTGGTGCGGCGGCGGGTGCGCGAGCTGGGCGCCGCGCTGGTGCTGATCCCGATGATGTTCGTCGGCCCGGCGATGTCCGGCCTCACCACGGGCGCGTCCCGCATCCGCGCCGCCGACATGACACCGGTGGTGCAGGCCGTCGGGTGGACGCCGTTCGGAGCGGCCTGGGCGCTGGCGCCCGACGTGGCGTCGGGACGCTGGTGGCAGGCGCTGGCGCGGCTGGTGGTCGCCCTGGCCACGGTCGCGGTGGCGGTGCTCGTCTGGGACCGGTCGCTCGCCCGGGCCCTGGTGGACCCGCCGCACGACGTGGCCGGACGGCGTCAGCGCGGGCTCGGGTGGTTCGCCCGCGTGCCGGCCAGCCCACGGGGTGCCGTGCTGGCCCGGTGCCTGACCTACTGGGTCCGCGATCCCCGCTACGCCATGGCGGTGGTGGCCGTGCCGATCTTCCCCGTGCTCTTCGCCGTGCTCGGCATGGGCAGCGGCCTGGTGCTGGCCGCGGGCCCGCTCGCGGGCTTCCTGCTCGGCTGGTCCATCTCCTCCGACATCAGCGTCGACGGGCCGGCGTTCTGGGTGCACGTCGCCGCGGGGGTGCGCGGCGGGGCGGACCGCGTGGGCCGCGTGCTCGCCGCCCTGGTGCTCGGCGTGCCGGTGGTGACGGTCATGACGATCGCGGGCGCGCTGTTCCTCCGTCGCCCGGACGCCGTCGCGCCGCTGCTCGGCAGCGCCCTGGGCACGCTGACCACCACCCTCGGGGTCTCGTCCGTCGCCTCCGCGCTCGTCGTCTACCGCGTGCGCAAGGCGGGGGAGAACCCGTTCTCCACCCAGCAGGGCGCCACGGTCCCCGCGATGCTGACGCAGCTCGCCGGCTGGACGGCGGTCGGGCTGCTGTGCGCGCCGGTCACGGTGCTCGCCGTGATGTCGGTGGCCGGCCACCGCGAGGCGCTCGGCTGGGTCACCCTCGCGGTCGGCCCGGCGCTCGGGACGGCGCTCATGGCACTCGGTGTGCGGCTCGGCGGTCGCACGCTCGACCGCACCGCTCCCGACCTGCTGCGCCGGCTGATCGCCATGGCCTGACCCGTAGACTCTCCCGCCGTGGCGCTCACCATCGGCATCGTCGGCCTGCCCAACGTCGGCAAGTCCACCCTCTTCAACGCACTGACGCAGGCCCAGGTGCTCGCCGCCAACTACCCGTTCGCGACCATCGAGCCCAACGTCGGCGTGGTGCCGCTGCCGGATCCCCGGCTGACCGAGCTCGCCCACGTGTTCGGCTCCGAGCGGACGATCCCGGCCACCGTGTCGTTCGTCGACATCGCCGGCATCGTCAAGGGCGCCAGCGAGGGCGAGGGCCTGGGCAACAAGTTCCTGGCCAACATCCGCGAGGCCGACGCGATCTGCGTGGTGACCAGGGCGTTCGCCGACCCGGACGTGGTGCACGTCGAGGGCCGCGTCGAGCCGCTGGCGGACATCGAGACGATCCACACCGAGCTGGCGCTCGCGGACCTGCAGACCCTGGAGAAGGTGGTGCCGCGCCTCGAGAAGGAGGTGCGGCTCAAGCGGGCCGAAGCCGCATCCCTGGCCGCCGCGCAGCGGGCGCAGGCGGTGCTGGAGGACGGTCGACCGCTCTCGCTGGCCGACGGGGTGGACGTCCAGACGCTCGCCGAGTTCGGCCTGCTCACGACCAAGCCGTTCATCTACGTGTTCAACACCGACGACGAGGGCCTGGCGGACACCGCGATGCAGGAGAGGCTGCGTGCGGCTGTCGCGCCCGCCGACGCGGTCTTCCTGGACGCGAAGTTCGAGGCCGAGCTGGTCGAGCTCGAGCCGGACGAGGCCCGCGAGATGCTCGCCGCGAACGGTCAGGAGGAGTCCGGGCTGGACCAGCTGGCCCGCGTCGGCTTCCACACCCTCGGCCTGCAGACGTACCTCACCGCCGGCCCCAAGGAGGCCCGCGCGTGGACCATCCACCAGGGCTGGACGGCACCGCAGGCCGCCGGGGTGATCCACACGGACTTCCAGAAGGGCTTCATCAAGGCCGAGGTGATCAGCTACGCGGACCTGGTGGAGGCCGGGTCCGTCGCGGCGGTGCGCGCGGCCGGCAAGGCCCGGATCGAGGGCAAGGACTACGTGATGGCCGACGGCGACGTGGTGGAGTTCCGCTTCAACGTGTGAGCTGACCAGGACCTTCGACCGGCTCCCGGCGCAGGTCCTCAGGACGCGGTGCGCTGCACCGCGACCTGCGGGTGCGGCGAGGACCCGGCCAGCAGAGGCTC
>NCKG01000047.1:0-10447 GCA_002279095.1 Cellulomonas sp. 14-74-6 | reverse complement strand
CCGGGCACCAACGGCGACCTGGCGACGTCCGCTACTAGCTCAGCGCCCGCGCCTTGAGCAGGTCGAACTCGCTCTGCGTCAAGGTCCCGTCCGCCAGCAGCGCCTTCGCTGCGGCGATCTCCTGCGCGGGCCCCGTGCCGGCGGCCTGCCGGATGTAGGCATCGGTGCGCTGGCGGGCCGAGTCTTCGGCTCGCTGCGCGCGCCGGGACAGTCCCTCGCCGCGCGCGATGAGGTAGACGATCGCGGTCAAGGCCGGCAGGAACACGAGGAACACGATCCAGACGGCCCGTACCCAGCCCGAGAGCGCGGTGTCGCGGAAGATGTCGGCGACGACGTTGAACAGGACGAGCAGGTAGGCGATGAAGAAGAACGCCCACAGCATCAGCCAGACATAGCTCCAGAAGCCCATCGTGAAGCCCCCTTGAGTGTTCATCACGACACTCAGCAGCGCACCGAGCGCCAACTGGAGGACAAGACCCTGGAAGCGGGCCTCGGGTGCCCCGGTCAACTCTCAGCGTGGCAGAGCGTCGCTGCTTGTCAAGGGGCGTTTTCGCCGGAGTCGCCGGTGCGTGTGACGGACCCTTCGGCGTGCGTGGCCCGCCGGATGCATCACCGCCAGAGGGACCTCAAGGCGGCGGCCACGTTGGCCTGCTGGCTACCGGCTCGCTCGTCGCCGTCGTGGATCCGCGCGAGACGAGCGCGCTTTCCGACCTCCGCCCCGGAGTACGTCCGTGACGAGATCTCCGAGATCGAGGACGGAAGTGGTCGTCGCTACCGGTCGAGAAGCGGCCGGCCTCACCTGGAGCTGCATCTTCACGCCCGCTTATTTCCGAGGCCCGGTCCCGGACCTCTTGTCGGCCGACGTCCACCCGCGTCCGCGTTGCTGTCAACGTCTCTCTCAACAAGAAGCGGCGCACGTCCCTATGAGACGTACGCCGCTGACCTGCACCAACGTGGTGGGCGATACTGGGATCGAACCAGTGACCTCTTCCGTGTCAGGGAAGCGCGCTCCCGCTGCGCCAATCGCCCGTCGGCTGTCAACCGAGGTGGAGACGGGATTCGAACCCGTGTGTACGGCTTTGCAGGCCGCTGCCTCGCCTCTCGGCCACTCCACCGGTGAGACCGCAGTCCCCAGCGGCTTTCGCCGATGTGGATAGCCTCCGAGCGGACGACGGGATTCGAACCCGCGACCCTCACCTTGGCAAGGTGATGCTCTACCAACTGAGCCACGTCCGCGCTGTCGACGTCCCCGAGGGGGCGCCGTGTGCGTCCCAGACTCTAACCGAGGTTCGCGACGAGAGTCCAACCGGCCGCCGGCCGGCACGTCCGCACGGTGCGGCTCGCTAGCGTGAGCCCGTGCTGGAGCCGTCCGCGACCGCCTGGTTCGGCGGGGTGCAGGCGAACGGGGTGCTCGAGGCGGTCGACCTCGCGCAGCGGCCCGATGCCCTGTCGCGATCGGGCTGGTGGGCCGTGGTGGGGGAGTTCGAGGGCCGGGTCCGAGCGTGGCGCTTCGCCGACGTCCACGTCGGACGCACCACCACCGCGCCTCAACGTCCCCACGGTCGCTGGGACGGGCCCGGGGCAGACGCCTGGTCGAGCTCGATGGGCGAGGAGGCGTACCGGGCCGGCGTGGAGACGATCCGCACGCGGATCCGCGCGGGCGACGTCTACCAGGTCAACCTCTGCCGGGTTCTCGCAGCTTCTCTGCCTGCGGGGGGCCGGGGTCCGGACGCTGCGGCGCTCGGCCGACGCCTCGTGGCGGGCAACCCGGCGCCGTACCAGGGCGGCGTCCAGGTCGGCCCCACCAGCGACGATCCCGGCGTCTGGGTGGTCAGCGCCTCACCCGAGCTCTTCCTCTCGGTCGACGGGGGCAGGATCAGCAGCGGTCCCATCAAGGGCACCGCCGCGCACTCCGCCGGTCTGACGTCCAAGGACCGCGCCGAGAACGTGATGATCACCGACCTGGTGCGCAACGACCTGCAGCGGGTGTGCGTCCCGGGCTCCGTCGAGGTCGCCACCCTGCTGGGTGAGGAGCAGCACCCCGGGCTCGTCCACCTGGTGTCGACCGTCACCGGTCGCCTCGAGCCCGAGGTGGCACGCGCCGCCGACGCCTGCCGGCAGGTGCTCGACGCGACGTACCCACCGGGTTCCGTCTCCGGGGCGCCGAAGTCGTCGGCGCTGCGCCTCATCCGTGAGCTGGAGCCCGTCCCGCGCGGTCCCTACTGCGGCGCGGTGGGCTGGGTCCACGTCGCGGACGACGGCGCCGTGCGGGCGCGGCTCGCGGTGTCGATCCGGACCTTCTGGTGGTCGGACGGAATGCTGCGCTTCGGTACCGGCGCGGGCATCACCTGGGGGAGCGACCCTGCCGCGGAGTGGGCCGAGACCGAGCTGAAGGCGGCGCGGCTCGTCGGGCTGGCGTCCCGCGCGCGGACGTGAACCGTGCGCAAGTGGCGTCGACGGGGCGCACGGCGCCCGACGCGGGACCGGCCGGACGGTCAGGCGGTGAGCAGCGCCGCGATCAGGGCGCTGATCTCGCCCTCCATGCGGTCGCTCTCGGCACCGAGCGGCACCAGCGACTCCGTCGCCGCGAGGAAGCGGAGCACGGGCTCGGTCGGTGCGGCGAGGAGGGCGCTGCCCTCGACCCCGGACAGCGAGATGAGGGTGTAGTCCGGGTCCTCGTCCCGCCAGATCTGCACATCACCCGTGCCGGCCGGCTCCTCCGAGCTGGCGTGCATGCCCTGCACCAGCAGCTCGCGGCCGAGCAGCCACGTCGAGGACGACTGGCCGCCGGTGAACACGGCGCGGACGGTGTACGGATCGGTCGTCCGGAACGCCAGCTGGGTGCTCACCGGGACGACGCTCGCGTCCGAGCCGATGAGCTGCATCGCGACGACTTCGACGACGTCGTACGACGAGTTCGTCATCGGGTCCTCCACTCGGCGGGCTCATCGGACAGTCACATCATGGCAGCGGACCTTCGCATCTGGCGTGGTGGGTCGGCACCTTTCACCCGACCGCAGCAACCGCAGTCTGCCCGGTCACTTCCGTCGCCAACCGAACGGGCGTATACGGGCATCCGCTTGCCGGTTCGGTGATCAGGCCAGCGTTGGGTAGCATCCTCTCGACGCCCGCTACGGTGGGTGGTCGTCGGGCGATTGGCTCAGTGGTAGAGCGCCTCGTTCACACCGAGGAGGTCACTGGTTCGAACCCAGTATCGCCCACACCGGAAGGGGTCCTGCTGACGCAGGGCCCCTTCGCCGTTGTTGCGGACGGCCCTGCAGCGTCGCCAGCGGGCGACGCCGAGGCGAAAAGGCCGAGGCCGGCTCGGTAGCATCGAGCCACGCCCGTCGCGGCTGCTGTCCGCCCGTCGCGCTGCACGTCCCGCCGCTTCCGACCAGCGGCGGCCACCGATCCGGAGGAGCACAGTCCGTGTCCGAGCCCATCAGTCTGACCGTCGACGGAGTCGAGACCACGGTCGAGGCGGGCACGACGGGCACCGACCTGTTCGCCGACCGTCGGGACGTCGTCGTCGTCCGCGTGGACGGCGAGCTGCGCGACCTGCACCTCCCGCTTCCGTCGGGCGCCACCGTGGAAGGGGTCACCATCGGGTCGCCGGACGGGCTGGCGGTCCTCCGGCACTCCACCGCGCACGTCCTCGCCCAGGCGGTCCAGGACGTGAACCCGAAGGCGCGCCTGGGCATCGGGCCGCCGATCACCGACGGCTTCTACTACGACTTCGACGTCGAGACGCCCTTCACCCCTGAGGACCTGCGTGCGCTCGAGAAGTCGATGGCGCGCATCGTCAAGGAGGGTCAGACCTTCCGCCGGGTGGACGTCACCGAGGCGCAGGCGCGCGAGATCGAGGCGGACGAGCCCTACAAGCTCGAGCTGATCGGCATCAAGGGCGACGCGTCCGACGACGACGGGGCGTCCGTCGAGGTGGGCCTCGGCGGCCTGACGATGTACCAGAACCTCCGTCGCGACGGCTCCGTCGCCTGGCAGGACCTGTGCCGCGGTCCGCACCTGCCCAGCACCCGCCTGATCGGCAACGGCTTCCAGCTGACCCGGTCGGCCGCGGCGTACTGGCGCGGCAGTGAGAAGAACCCGCAGCTGCAGCGCGTCTACGGCACGGCGTGGCCCACGAAGGACGAGCTGCGCGCCTACCTGGACCGGCTCGCGGAGGCGGAGCGGCGCGACCACCGCCGCCTCGGCTCCGAGCTCGACCTGTTCTCCTTCCCGGACGAGATCGGCTCCGGCCTGGCGGTGTTCCACCCCAAGGGCGGCATCGTCCGGATGGAGATGGAGGAGTACAGCCGTCGGCGGCACGTCGAGGCGGGCTACTCGTTCGTCAACACCCCGCACATCACCAAGGCGCAGCTGTTCCACACCTCGCGGCACCTCGACTGGTACGCCGACGGCATGTACCCGCCCATGCGCCTGGACACCGAGCACCACGAGGACGGCACGGTCAAGCGCGAGGGCCAGGACTACTACCTCAAGCCGATGAACTGCCCGATGCACAACCTCGTGTACCGGTCCCGCGGGCGCAGCTACCGCGAGCTGCCGCTGCGGCTGTTCGAGTTCGGCACCGTCTACCGCTACGAGAAGTCCGGCGTGGTGCACGGCATGACCCGGGCTCGCGGGTTCACGCAGGACGACTCCCACATCTACTGCACCCGGGAGCAGATGCGCGACGAGCTCGCCTCGCTGCTGACCTTCGTGCTGGACCTGCTTCGCGACTACGGGCTCAACGAGTTCTACCTCGAGCTGTCCACCCGCGACCCGAAGAAGTCGGTCGGCGACGACGCGACCTGGGAGGAGGCCACCGACACCCTTCGGGAGGTCGCCACCGAGTCGGGGCTGCAGCTGGTGGACGACCCGGGGGGCGCCGCGTTCTACGGCCCCAAGATCTCCGTCCAGGCCAAGGACGCGATCGGCCGGACCTGGCAGCTGTCGACCATCCAGCTCGACTTCTTCGAGCCCGAGCTGTTCGAGCTGGAGTACACGGCGCCGGACGGCTCGCGGCAGCGGCCCGTGATGATCCACCGGGCGCTGTTCGGGTCGATCGAGCGGTTCTTCGCGATCCTCGTCGAGCACTACGCGGGCGCGTTCCCGGCGTGGCTGGCGCCCGTCCAGGCGCTCGCAGTTCCGGTGGCCGAGACGTTCCAGCCGTACCTGGAGGACGTCGTCGCCCAGCTGCGCGCCCGGGGCATCCGCGCCGAGCTCGACGCGTCGGACGACCGCTTCGGCAAGAAGATCCGCAACGCCGCCACCCAGAAGGTGCCCTTCGTGCTCATCGCGGGCGGTGAGGACGTCGAGGCGGGCGCCGTGTCGTTCCGGTACCGCGACGGCCGTCAGGAGAACGGCGTCCCGGTGGTCGAGGCGGTCGAACGCGTCGTCGCAGCCGTGCGCGACCGCGTCCAGGTCTGAGCCGTGCCGGACGACGAGATCGACGTGCCTGCGATCGAGGCCGGCGGCGACCTCGCTGGATACCCCGACGGCTACCAACGGCTGTGGACGCCGCACCGCATGGCCTACATCGGCGGCGTCGACAAGCCGACGGACGACCAGCCCGGGCCCGGCTGCCCGTTCTGCCGGGCTCCGAGCCTGCCGGACGAGGAGGGGCTCGTCGTCGCCCGCGGGGACGTGTCCTACGTCGTCCTCAACCTGTACCCCTACAACTCCGGCCACCTGCTGGTGTGCCCGTACCGGCATGTCTCCGACTTCACCGACCTCACGCCCGCGGAGGTCGCGGAGGTGACGGCGCTGACGCAGCAGGCGATGCGCGTGACGCGTGCCGTCATGGCGCCGCAGGGCTTCAACCTCGGCATGAACCAGGGTGAGGTGGCGGGAGCCGGCATAGCGGCGCACCTGCACCAGCACGTGGTGCCCCGCTGGCGCGGCGACTCGAACTTCCTTCCCATCGTCGCGCACAGCCGTGCGCTGCCCGAGCTGCTCGCGGACACCCGCGCGCGGCTCGCCGCGGCGTGGCCCGTCCGGGGGGAGTGAACAGGTGCTGCACGGACTGCGCGGCGCGATGACGCGGCTCTTCACCCCCGTCGCCCGGGTGCTGCTGCGGGCCGGCATCAGCCCGGACGCCGTGACGGCCACCGGCACCCTGGCCGTCGTGGTCATCGGACTGTGGGCCTTCCCGACCGGTCACCTGCTGCTCGGCGCGGTGCTGATCGGCCTCAGCGCGCTGACCGACTCCCTCGACGGGGTCATGGCACGCCAGGCGGGCCGGTCAGGCCCGTGGGGCGCGTTCCTGGACTCGACGCTCGACCGGTTCGCGGACGCGGCGGTGTTCGGCGGCCTCGTGCTGTGGTTCTTCGGACGGGGCGACGACAGGCTCGCGGCCGTGCTCGCACTCGCCTGCCTGGTCCTCGGATCGGTGGTGCCCTACGCGCGGGCCCGCGCCGAGGGCCTCGGGATGACGGCGTCCGGCGGCATCGCCGAGCGGGCCGACCGGCTGGTCGCCGTGCTCGTCGCGACCGCGGCCGTCGGCGCGGGACTGCCCCCTGTGCTGCTCACCGTGGTGCTCGGCCTGCTGGCGGTCGCATCGGCGATCACGGTCGGCCAACGCATGGTGGCGGTGCACCGACAGGTGGCGGAGGCCGGTCGGTGAGGCGACCCGGCACGGGCGTCGCCCGGGGGTACGCGCTCGCCTGGCGGTGGGGCCGGCACCTTCCCGGGCCGCTGGTCAGAGCGGCGACGGCTGCTGCGGCGGACCTCACCTGGCTGCGCCACGGAGCCGGTGTCCGGCGGCTGGAGTCCAACCTGCGGCGCGTCCGTCCCGAGCTGGCGCCCGCCGAGCTGCGCAGGCTGTCCCGCGCGGGGATGCGCTCCTACCTGCGCTACTTCGGTGAGGCCTTCACGCTGCCGGGTTCGTCCGCCGAGCAGATCGCCGCACGTGTTCGGGTGGTCGGGCGCGAGAACGTGCAGCGTCACCTCGACGCGGGTCGGCAGGTGGTGATGGCGCTCGGGCACCTCGGCAACTGGGACCTCGCGGGCGCCTGGGCGAGCGCGAGCCTCGCGCCCGTGACCACCGTGGCGGAGCGCCTCGAGCCCGAAGAGCTGTTCCAGGAGTTCGTCGGCTTCCGCGAGAGCCTCGGGATGCGGATCCTGCCCCTGACCGGCGGCAGCGACGTGTTCCGGGCGCTCGTGCGCGCCTCACGGACCGGCCCCGGGGTGATGCCGCTGCTGGCGGACCGGGACCTGACGGCCCGGGGCGTCGAGGTGCAGCTGTTCGGCGAGACCGCGCGCGTCGCGGCGGGACCGGCCGCCCTCACCGTGATGACCGGTGCCCCGCTCTGCCCGGTGGGCATCACCTACGAGCGGCTCGCAGGCGGACGCCGACGCCGTGCCGGGACGCCGTGGGGCCTGGTGGTCGAGTTCTTCCCGGCCATCGCCGTCCCGGAGGACCTCCCGCACCGCGACCGGGTCCAGGCCGTGTCCCAGGCCTGGGTCGACCGGCTGGCCACCGTGATCTCGGCGCATCCGCAGGACTGGCACATGCTCCAGCGGGTGTTCGTCTCCGACCTCGACCCCAGCCGCTACGCGGCGACGGTCGCGACCGCTGCGGGGGAGCCGTGACCGGGCGACGGGCGACGCACCGACCGCTGCGCGTCGGGATCGTCTGCCCGTACTCCTTCGACATGCCGGGCGGCGTGCAGTTCCACGTCCGCGACCTCGCGGAGGCCCTGATCGCCGCCAGCCATGAGGTCTCCGTGCTGGCGCCTGCGGCGGACGACACCCCGGTCCCGGAGTACCTGGTGCCCGCAGGACGTGCGGTACCCGTGCACTACAACGGCTCGGTCGCTCGGCTGACGTTCGGCCCGGTGACGGCCGCCCGGGTGCGCCGGTGGCTGGCTGCGGGTCAGTTCGACGTGCTGCACCTGCACGAGCCCGTGACGCCCAGCCTCGGGATGCTGGCGCTCTGGATCGCCGACGGCCCGGTCGTCGCCACCTTCCACACCGCGATCGTCCGGTCGCGCTCCCTCCAGCTGGCGTACCCCCTGGTGCGCCAGTCCCTGGAGAAGATCTCGGCGCGGATCGCCGTGTCCGAGGACGCCCGCCGGACGCTCGTGGAGCACCTCGGCGGTGACGCCGTCGTCATCCCGAACGGCGTCTACGTCGACCGCTTCTCCTCCGCCGAGCGGGACGAGCGCTGGACGGGTGCGCCGGGTGCGCCGACCATCGCCTACCTCGGCCGGCTGGACGAGCCGCGCAAGGGCCTGCCGGTGCTGCTCGGAGCCGTCGGCCGCGTGCTGGACGAGGTGCCCGGAGCCCGCTTCCTCGTGGCTGGCCGCGGTGAGACGGGACAGGACCAGGCGCAGGAGGTGCTCGGCGTGCGGGCGGCCTCCGTGGAGTTCCTCGGCGGCCTCTCGGACGAGGACAAGGCTCGGCTGCTCTCGTCGGTCGACGTCTACTGCGCGCCGCAGACCGGGGGCGAGTCCTTCGGGATCGTCCTGGTGGAGGCGATGAGCGCCGGCACCCCGGTCGTCGCGAGCGACCTGGGCGCATTCGCCCGCGTGCTGGACGACGGCTCGGCCGGCGTCTTGTTCCGCACCGGGGACAGCGTCGACCTCGCCGACACCCTGCTGCGGGTGCTCGGCGACGCCGAGCTGCGTCGCACGGTGGCCGACCACGCCCGGCAGGTGGTGCGCCGGTACGACTGGTCGACCGTCAGCGACCAGGTGCTCACGGTCTACGAGATGGCGGTCGCCGGGCGCGATGCGCCGGTGGGCGAGGACCCGTCGTCGTTGCGCGGCGCGCGGCTGATGGAGCTGCGCCGAGGACGTGAGCCCCGGTGAGCCGCGTGGAGCTCGCGATCCTGCTGGTCGCCGTCGTGCTGCTGGTGCTCCTGTGGCTGGTCTGGGTGGCGGCGACCCGGCTGGACCGGTTGCACCGCAGGGTCGGTGCCTCCCGGGCGGTCGTCGACGCCCAGCTGGTGCGCCGCGCGACGGCGGCGGCCGAGCTGGCGACGAGCGGGCTGCTGGACCCCGCCAGCGCGATGATCGTCGGCGAGGCCGCCTGGACGTCGCTGAGCTGCGAAGGCCCCGAACCCGCGGCGCTCACCGTCCCACCGGACCTGCGACGGCTCCTCGACACCTCGTCGGACGAACCCGGCTCGGCCGCCCGTCCACCGCAGCCCTGCGACCGGGGCCAGGTCGAGAGCGACCTGAC
The DNA here is from genome assembly GCA_002279095.1 of Cellulomonas sp. 14-74-6. Classification (GTDB taxonomy): domain Bacteria; phylum Actinomycetota; class Actinomycetes; order Actinomycetales; family Cellulomonadaceae; genus Cellulomonas. Next base: position 1,261 of record NCKG01000047.1, on the reverse strand, counting down.
CGCGGCGCTCCGCGAGGTGCTGCGCGACCCGGAGGAGGTGGCCGTGCTGCGCGCCGAGCTGGGGGGCGACGGTCTGCTCGACGACCTCGCGGCGGCCTGGTACCGCGTCCAGCTGGCACGTCGGTTCCACAACGACGCCGTCGCGCAGACCCGGGCCGCCCGACGCGGTGCCCTGGTGCGCCTGCTCCGACTCGCGGGCACGGCGCCCAACCCCACCACGCTCGAGCTCGACGACGCGTGGCCCGAGGGTCTGCCGATGGTGCGCCCGCGCCCCTGAACGGCCCCGCGGGACCTTCGGAGCACCGGTCTACGATGGGCCGTCCCCCCACCGCAGAACGGATGAGCGAGGCGCGACGTGAGCACGGAGAAGGAAGTCCAGGACAACGGCGTGATCGGCACCGCGCGCGTCAAGCGCGGCATGGCCGAGATGCTCAAGGGCGGCGTCATCATGGACGTCGTCACCCCGGATCAGGCCAAGATCGCCGAGGACGCCGGGGCCGTCGCCGTGATGGCTCTCGAGCGGGTCCCGGCGGACATCCGGGCCCAGGGCGGCGTCGCGCGGATGAGCGACCCGGACCTGATCGACGGCATCGTCAGCACCGTGTCCATCCCGGTGATGGCCAAGGCCCGCATCGGCCACTTCGTCGAGGCACAGGTGCTGCAGAGCCTCGGGGTGGACTACGTCGACGAGTCCGAGGTGCTGACGCCGGCGGACTACGCCCACCACATCGACAAGTGGGCGTTCACCGTGCCCTTCGTGTGCGGCGCCACCAACCTCGGCGAGGCGCTGCGGCGCATCAACGAGGGTGCGGCGATGATCCGCTCCAAGGGCGAGGCGGGCACGGGGGACGTCTCGAACGCCACCACGCACATGCGGACCATCCGGGACGAGATCCGCCGGCTGACCTCGCTGCCGGAGGACGAGCTGTTCCTCGCGGCGAAGGAGCTCGCGGCCCCGTACGACCTGGTGGTCGAGGTCGCCCGGGCCGGGAAGCTGCCCGTCGTGCTGTTCACGGCTGGTGGCATCGCCACCCCGGCGGACGCGGCGATGATGATGCAGCTCGGCGCGGAGGGCGTCTTCGTGGGTTCGGGCATCTTCAAGTCCGGCAACCCCGCCCAGCGCGCCGCGGCGATCGTCAAGGCGACCACGTTCTACGACGACCCGGACGTCATCGCGAAGGTCTCGCGTGGTCTCGGCGAGGCGATGGTCGGGATCAACGTCGACGACGTCCCCGTGCCGCACCGGCTGGCCGAGCGGGGC
>NCKG01000340.1:0-1567 GCA_002279095.1 Cellulomonas sp. 14-74-6 | reverse complement strand
CCGTGCTCGGCGAACAGCGCGCGCGCCGCGCCGAGGTCGATCTGCAACGGTTATGACGCTTCTGACCGGTGCGGGAGCGCCGTCGACCGCCCGATAGAGTGAAACCCCGGTCGAAGTCCTCAAGAACCGCGCAGCGCGCGTCGATAGGGACCGACGACCGGACGTGTCGCACGTCGATGCCCGCCCTCGAGGAGACCCGCTCGCGATGGACGAACTGCTCCAGGAGATGATCGGCCCCGAGCCGCCGCGCCGTGACGGTGGGCGCCGGTGGCGGCTCTGGACGACCATCGGGGTCTTCACCCTGGTCGGCGTCGGGGTCACGTCGCTCACCACCAGCGCGGTGTTCACGGACACGGACTCCGTCGCGGGCGACCTGCTCTCCGGGACCGTCGTCGTCACCCTGGACCCGACGGACCCCACCTCGACGCTGGCTCTCAACGCCGGCAACGTGGCGCCCGGCGACGTCGTCAACGCCCCTCTCGTCGTGACGAACTCCGGCTCGCTGGCCCTGCGGTACGCCGTCTCCTACTGGTCCGAGAGCACGACCCAGAACCCGCCGGCCGGGGCCGGTGACCTGCGCAACATGCTGTCGCTCTCGATCCTGCCCCTGGGCGCCAACGCCACCTGTGCCGCGGTGCCGGCGAACACGACGCCGCTGGGCTCCGTGACCACCCTCGGCACCGTCGCGATCAGCGACGCCACGGCGGCGAAGATCGTCGGCGACCCCGCCACCGGTGCGCAGACCGGCGACCGGAACCTGTCGGCCGGCACCCAGGGCGGCAACACCGAGACGCTCTGCGTCCGCCTGACCTTCGACAAGAACGCCACGAACATCTACCAGGCGACCAGCGCCAAGCTGCACCTTCGGATCGACTCCGAGCAGACCGTCAACAACTGATCTGGATGACCCAGCTCACCGGCGCGGAGGAGTCGGCGTTCGTCGATCGACGAGTGCCCACCCCGGTTGCGATCCGGCGGCGGCGGCGGTCCCACCGACCGCGCTGGCGGGTGGCCGTCTCGGCGGTCCTGTGGACGGTGGTGGTGCTCGGCACGTTGGCGTACGCGACCACCCTGGCGGTGCCGCTGGCGTTCCAGCTGCAGGGTCAGCGACTGCTCATCGTCACCTCGGGCTCCATGGCGCCGACGTTCGTGGCCGGTGACGTCGTGGTGCTCAAGGCGATCACCGACGAGTCGCAGCTCAAGGTCGACCAGGTGGTGACGTTCCGACCGGTGGGCAGCCAGACGCTGGTGACCCACCGGATCGTCGAGCTGCACAAGCTGCCGGCGATGACGCAGACGGCGGGTGGTCGAGCGGTCCCGCGGCTGGACTCCAACGGCAACCCGATCCTGCAGCCCTACATCATCACGCAGGGCGATGCGAACAAGAGCCCGGACCCCGACGCGACGCCGGTCAGCCGCGTTCGAGGCGTGGTGCTGGGCTGGCACCACGGGTGGGGCCGGGTGCTTCTCTGGGCCGGGTCGTCGCAGGGACGTGCTACGATGCTGGTGCTTCTGCTCGTGGCGCTCTGTCTGCTCGAGGCGCTCAGTATCCTCGAGGCCAGGGGGC
>NCKG01000339.1:0-1579 GCA_002279095.1 Cellulomonas sp. 14-74-6 | reverse complement strand
CCCTCGGCCCAGGCCCGGTGGGCGGAGACCTGGTACTCGTGCAGCGTGTCGAGGTCGAGCTCCGCCAGGTGCGGGAAGCGGCCGAGGATCCGCTCGAGCACGTCCAGCGTGGCGACGACGTCCACGTCGGCGCTGTGGAGCGAGCCGGACTCGATGACGCGGTAGAAGCCGCACAGGTCGACCAGCTTGCGCTTCCCCCGCCGGAACCGGTCCTCCGCGCGGTCCAGCACCAGGGGGTCGATCACCGGGCGGGCGGCCTGGTAGAGCCGGTCCGGCAGCGTCGGCAGGCGGTGCCGGCGCAGCTCCGCGTCCAGCAGCCGCAGGTCGAACGACGCGTTGTACGCGACCACCGGGACACCGGCCCGGAACGCCTCCGCCAGCTCGGCGGCGATCTCCTCCAGCGCCTCCCGCGGCGGCCTGCCGTGCTCACGGGCGTGCTCGGTGGTGATGCCGTGGATCGCTGCCGCCTCGGCCGGGATGGGGACGCCGGGGTCGATCAGCCACGTGGTGATGCTGGTGCCGGTCGCGTCCCGGCGGACCAGCGCGGCGGTGACGATGCGGTCGCTGTCCACGTCCACACCGGTGGTCTCGGTGTCGAAGCCCAGCAGCGGCCCTTCGCTCCAGCTCGTCGTCATCGTGCCCTCACTGCCTGACCTCGGTGCTGCCCCGACCTCGTCGTACCCCCGCTGCGGCGCCAGGATGGCACCGGGCACCGACACGGCCGTGCTCGGCACGCCGGTAGCCTGGGCCGGTGAGCGAGGTCGAGATCGGACGTGGCAAGCGCGGTCGCCGCGCGTACTCCTTCGACGACGTCGCGGTGGTGCCCTCCCGGCGCACCCGCGACCCGGAGGAGGTCAACGTCGGCTGGCAGATCGACGCCTACCACGTCGACCTGCCGGTGCTCGCGGCGCCGATGGACTCGGTGATGAGCCCCGCCACCGCGGTCGAGCTGGGCCGCCTCGGCGGTCTCGGCGTGCTCGACCTCGAGGGCCTGTGGACGCGCTACGACGACCCCGAGCCGCTCCTCGCCGAGATCGCCACGCTGGACCCGTCCCGGGCCACCGAGCGCATGCAGGAGATCTACTCCCAGCCGATCAAGCCGGAGCTGATCACCGCCCGGCTGCAGGAGGTGCGTGCAGCCGGCGTCACCGTGGCGGGTGCGCTGTCGCCGCAGCGGACGCAGGAGCACTGGCGCACCGTGGTCGACGCCGGCGTCGACCTGTTCGTCATCCGCGGCACGACCGTCTCGGCCGAGCACGTGTCCGGCCGCGCCGAGCCGCTCAACCTCAAGCGGTTCATCTACGAGCTGGACGTGCCGGTGATCGTCGGCGGGGCGTCGACGTACACCGCGGCGCTGCACCTGATGCGCACCGGCGCCGCAGGCGTGCTGGTGGGGTTCGGCGGGGGGGCGGCGCACACCACGCGCGTGTCGCTGGGCATCCACGCCCCGATGGCGACGGCGGTGGCGGACGTCGCCGCCGCCCGGCGCGACTACCTCGACGAGTCCGGCGGTCGGTACGTGCACGTGATCGCCGACGGCGGCGTCGGCCGCTCCGGCGACCTCGTGAAGGCGATCGCC
>NCKG01000338.1:0-1580 GCA_002279095.1 Cellulomonas sp. 14-74-6 | reverse complement strand
CCGCAGGCGCGCGACCCAGCGCACGGGCGGCCAGCCGGTTCGGGCGCCCGTCCGCCGGACGGCCGACCGACGCACCGCCTCGGTCACCACCGGCACTCCGGCCGCGATCGCCAGCGCGTCGACCAGCCGGTCGGTCGCCGCCGGACGCGCCGGCCCGGCCGGCGGTCCGCACGCGGCCAGGACGTGGGCGGCGGCCGAGCGCAGGTCCGCGGTCGAGCGGTCGTTCGCCGCACGGCGACGTGCCGCCGCCTCGTCCAGCAGCCGGCGCAGCTCCGCGATGCCGGTACCCGTCCGCGCCGAGACCGCCACGATCCGGGCCTTGTCCAGCCCGTCCTCCACGGCGAGCCGGTGCAGGTCGGCCTGCACGGCGCGCACCTGATCGGCGGGCAGTCGGTCGGCCTGGTTCAGCACCAGCACCACGACGGCGGCATGCCCGGCGAGCGGTCGCAGGTAGCCCTCGTGCAGCGCGGCGTCGGCGTACTTCTGCGGGTCGACCACCCACACCAGCAGGTCGGCACGCTGCACCAACCGGTCGGCACGCAGCCGGTGCTCGGTGACCACGGAGTCGTGGTCGGGCAGGTCGAGCAGCACCAGCCCGCCCGCGGACCCCGGGTCCGCCGCCAGCCGGTACCGGCGCTGCACCCCGAGCCAGTCGAGCAGCGCCTGCGCGCCGTCTCCCCGGACCGCCGCCATCGCCTCCGCGGTCGTCGGTCGCTGCACCCCGACCGCGGCGAGGTCCCCGCCGGCCAGAGCGTTGAACAGGGACGACTTGCCGGAGCCCGTCGCCCCCGCCAGCGCCACGACGGTGTGCTCGGCGGACAGTCCCCCGCGCTCGCGCGCCCTCGCCACGACCTCACGGCACCGGCCGACCAGCGCGTCCGGCAGCCGACCGGCGCCGGCATCCAGCGCGGCGTCCAGCGACTCGAGGCGATCCTGCACGGTCAGGCTCATGCGGACGCGTCCCGGCCGAGCAGGCGACGCCAGAAGCCTCGTGGCGGACGCGGGGCCGCCTCGTCCACCACCGTCCCGGCACCGCGCAGCGGACGGCTGTCACCGGCGTGACCCGGCGGCACGGGCGACCTGTGCGTGCGCTCAGCGCGGGCGGCCGCGACCACGTCGTCGACCACCTCGCGCAGGGGACCGCCGTCCGCCTGCACCGCTCCGAGCGCGTCGAGCTGTCCGGTGAACCGGGCCGCCTCCCCGTCGAGCAGCGAGACGACCCGGACGTCCAGCCGCTCGCGCGCCTCGACCGTGAGCCGGCGCACCGCGTCGTCGCCGAACACCGCCTCGAGCAGCTTCTGCGCCAGCACCGCCGTGCCGCCGGCGATGCCGACCTCGACGCCCGTCAGACCCCCGGTCGAGGCGAACGCGAGCACCATCAGGCTCACCCCGAGCGCGTTGACGCCGAAGGACAGGTACCGCGCGGTGCCGCGCCGACCGGCCCCCTGCTCGCGCACCAGCCCCAGCACGTCCGCCTGCCAGCCGCGTACCTGGCGGTCCACCTCGTCGCGCAGGCCGCGGGACGCGCGCGACAGCTCGAGACCTCCCAGCAGCGCCGCGCCTGCGGGGTCGGCGCGCCA
>NCKG01000337.1:0-1580 GCA_002279095.1 Cellulomonas sp. 14-74-6 | reverse complement strand
CCGCGGAGCTGCGTTCCGCGCGGAGCTGCTCGAGGTGTGCCGCACCATCGACGGCCGGGCGATCGAGCGCGAGGACCACATCCCCGAGCACGTCGTCGAGGCCCTGCGACGGGTCGGCGCCTTCGGCATGAAGATCCCGCCGCGCTATGGCGGCCTCGGCCTGTCGCTGGTGGACTACGGCCGGGCGTTGATGCTGGTCAGCACCGTGCACCCGAGCCTGGGCGCGCTGCTGTCCGCGCACCAGTCGATCGGTGTGCCGGAGCCCGTCCACCAGTTCGGCAGCCCCGCGCAGAAGCAGGAGTACCTGCCTCGCTGCGCCGCTGGCGCCATCTCGGCCTTCCTGCTCACCGAGCCCGACGTCGGGTCGGACCCCGCGCGGCTCGGCACCACGGCCACCCCCACGGAGGACGGTGCCGCGTACCTGCTGGACGGCACCAAGCTGTGGACCACCAACGGCCCGATCGCCGAGCTGCTGGTGGTCATGGCCGTCGTGCCCCCGCACGACGGTGAGCGCGGCGGCATCAGCGCCTTCGTCGTCGAGGCGGACACCCCGGGCATCACCGTCGAGCACCGCAACCGGTTCATGGGGCTGCGCGGCATGGAGAACGGGGTCACCCGGTTCCGGCAGGTGCGCGTCCCCGCGGAGAACCGGCTGGGCCGCGAGGGACAGGGCCTGAAGATCGCGCTGACCACGCTGAACACCGGTCGGCTGTCGATCCCGGCGATCTGCGCGGGCGGCAGCAAGTGGGCCCTGTCCATCGCGCGGCAGTGGTCCACGGAACGGGTGCAGTGGGGCCGGCCCGTCGGTGAGCACGAGGCGATCGCCTCGAAGCTCGCCTTCATCGCCGCGACGACGTTCGCGCTGGAGTCGGTGTTCGACCTGTCCGCCCGCCTCGCGGACGCGGGCCAGAAGGACGTCCGCATCGAGGCGGCGCTCGCGAAGCTGTGGGCCAGCGAGATGGGCTACCGGGTGGCCGACGAGCTGGTGCAGATCCGCGGGGGGCGTGGGTACGAGAGCGCCGACTCCTTGGCAGCACGCGGTGAACGTGCGGTCGGTGCCGAGCAGCTGCTGCGGGACATGCGCATCAACCGGATCTTCGAGGGGTCGTCGGAGATCATGCGGCTGCTGATCGCCCGCGAGGCGGTGGACGCGCACCTCGCGGCCGCCGGCGAGCTGGCGTCGCGGGACGCCTCCCTGGTGGCCAAGGCGAGGTCGGCGGTCGGTGCGAGCAGGTTCTACGCCCGCTGGTTCCCCGGCCTGCTGGCCGGCGAGGGGTCGCGACCCGGCGCCTACGGCGAGTTCGGCCGGCTGGCCCGCCCCGTCCGCTTCGTCGAGCGCTCGTCGCGCGCCCTCGCCCGGCACACCTTCTACGCGATGGCCCGCTACCAGGCCCGCCTCGACCGCAAGCAGGTGCTCCTGGGCCGGATCGTCGACATCGGCGCCGAGCTGTTCGCCATGTCCGCGGTGTGCACGCGGGCGGTCGCGATGCACCGGGCGGACCCGACCACCGGCGCCGGCGCCCTGCGGCTGGCCGACGCGTTCTGCCGGCAGTCACGCGATCGGGTGGAGCAGCTGTTCC
>NCKG01000046.1:0-10531 GCA_002279095.1 Cellulomonas sp. 14-74-6 | reverse complement strand
TGCACGAGCCGGGTCAGCGGGTGCTCTCGACGCGTCTGGACGTGCAGCCCAGCACCTGGTCGACCACGTTCCGGGACTACTGGGGAACGGCCGTGACCGCGTTCGAGGTGGTGACGCCGCACACCACCCTGAGCATCACCGCCGAGCACGTGGTCGAGGTGGGCGGGCGGCCGGACGTCGTCGTGGTCGGTTGGGACGTCGTCCGCTCCGGGCAGGTGCGCGACCGGTACGCCGAGCACCTCGCCGACCCGCCGAGCACGCAGGTCCCCGACGAGGTCGTCGCCCTCGCCGTGTCCGCGGCCACCGGTCTCGCACCCGAAGCCGCGGCCCGGGCCGTCTGCGCGGCCGTGCACGACGCGATGGAGTACGTCCCGGGCGTCACCACGGTGCACACGCCCGCAGCCGAGGCATGGGCCGCACGCACGGGCGTCTGCCAGGACCTGACCCACCTGGCGCTGGGCGCGCTGCACGCGATCGGGCTGCCGGCGCGGTACGTGTCCGGATACCTGCACCCCAAGGCCGACGGCCCGACGGGACAGCCGGTGACCGGCGAGTCGCACGCGTGGCTCGAGTGCTGGGTGGGGGACTGGCTCGCCCTGGACCCCACGAACCCGGGCGTCGTGGCGGACCAGCACGTGGTCCTGGCCCGCGGTCGCTCCTACGAGGACGTGCCTCCCCTGCGCGGCATCTACGCCGGGCCGGCCGCCCAGGAGCTGAGCGTGCAGGTGCAGGTGACCCGCCAGGCCTGAGGTCGTCGTGTGAGGGCCTCGTGCGGCATGGGACGATGAGGGGCCCCCGCCCTCCCGTCGTCCGGAGCCCGACCGCCCGTGTCACCGATCCCGAGCACCGCCGCCGCGGCCCGCATCCACCCCGCGGCGACCCCGCCGGAGCTGCTGCGTAACTTCTGCATCATCGCGCACATCGACCACGGCAAGTCCACGCTGGCGGACCGGATGCTGCAGCTGACCGGCGTGGTGGACGCGCGGGCGATGCGCGCGCAGTACCTCGACCGGATGGACATCGAGCGCGAGCGCGGCATCACCATCAAGTCGCAGGCCGTCCGGATGCCGTGGGAGAAGGACGGCACCCCATATGCCCTGAACATGATCGACACGCCGGGGCACGTGGACTTCACGTACGAGGTGTCGCGGTCGTTGGCCGCCTGCGAGGGAGCGGTGCTGCTCGTCGACGCCGCCCAGGGCATCGAGGCGCAGACGCTCGCCAACCTGTACCTGGCGCTCGAGAACGACCTGGCGATCATCCCGGTGCTGAACAAGATCGACCTGCCGGCCGCGCAGCCCGAGAAGTACGCCGAGGAGCTGGCCCACCTGATCGGCGGCCAGCCCGAGGACTGCCTGCGGGTGTCGGGCAAGACGGGCGAGGGCGTGCGCGAGCTGCTCGACCGGATCGTCGAGCAGGTGCCGCACCCGGTGGGCGACGCCGCCGCGCCGGCCCGCGCGATGATCTTCGACTCCGTGTACGACACCTACCGCGGGGTCGTCACGTACGTCCGCGTCGTCGACGGGCACCTGGACCAGCGCGAGCGCATCGCGATGATGTCGACCCGAGCGACGCACGAGCTGCTGGAGATCGGCGTGATCTCCCCGGAACCCGTTCCGACCAAAGGTCTCGGCGTCGGTGAGGTCGGCTACCTGATCACCGGCGTGAAGGACGTCCGCCAGTCCAAGGTGGGCGACACGGTGACCAACGCCGCGCGGCCGGCGAGCGAGTCGCTCGGCGAGTACCGGGACCCCAAGCCGATGGTGTTCTCCGGGCTCTACCCGCTCGACGGGACGGACTACCCGAACCTGCGCGACGCGCTCGACAAGCTGAAGCTGAACGACGCGGCCCTGCACTACGAGCCCGAGACCTCCGTCGCCCTCGGGTTCGGCTTCCGGGTCGGGTTCCTCGGGCTGCTGCACCTGGAGATCGTCCGGGAGCGGCTGGAGCGGGAGTTCGACCTCGAGCTGATCTCCACGGCACCGAACGTCGAGTACGACGTGACGATGGAGGACCGGTCCGAGATCCGGGTGACCAACCCCAGCGAGTTCCCCGGCGGCAAGATCCGCGAGGTGCGCGAGCCGGTGGTCACGTCGACCGTGCTCGCCCCCAGCGAGTTCGTCGGCACGATCATGGAGCTGTGCCAGTCGCGGCGTGGCGAGCTGCTCGGCATGGACTACCTCTCCGAGGACCGGGTCGAGCTGCGGTACCGGCTGCCGCTGGCGGAGATCGTCTTCGACTTCTTCGACGCGCTGAAGTCCCGCACGCGTGGCTACGCGAGCCTGGACTACGAGCCCGCTGGTGAGCAGGCCGCCGATCTGGTGAAGGTCGACATCCTGCTCCAGGGCGAGCAGGTGGACGCCTTCAGCGCGATCGTGCACAAGGACAAGGCGTACGCGTACGGCGTCGCGATGGCGTCCAAGCTGCGGGAGCTGATCCCTCGCCAGCAGTTCGAGGTGCCCATCCAGGCGGCGATCGGCTCCCGGGTGATCGCCCGCGAGACCATCCGCGCGATGCGCAAGGACGTGCTGGCCAAGTGCTACGGCGGTGACATCACCCGCAAGCGCAAGCTGCTGGAGAAGCAGAAGGAGGGCAAGAAGCGGATGAAGACGATCGGCCGGGTCGACGTGCCGCAGGAGGCCTTCATCGCGGCGTTGTCCTCCGAGGCGGCGCCGACGTCCGCCAAGGACAAGGACGCGAAGCGCAAGTGAGCCCGGCGCTGCCGGACGGCGACCCGGCGCCCGAGGACGGCACGCTCCCGGCGTCCGCCGCGGTCGACGCCGACGGGCGCCGGTTCGGGGTGTACCTGCACGTGCCGTTCTGCACGGTCCGGTGCGGGTACTGCGACTTCAACACGTACACCTCGTCCGAGCTGGGCGGGGGCGCCAGCCAGGTGGCGTACGCGGCGACGGCGGTCGACGAGATCCACCTGGCGGCACAGGTGATCCGCGACGCCGGGCTCCCGGCGCGGACCGTGTCGACCGTCTTCGTGGGTGGTGGCACGCCGACCGTCCTGCCCATTGCCGACCTCGGGACGATGCTCGGCGCCGTCCGGGACACCTGGGGCCTCACCGAGGGCGCCGAGGTGACCACCGAGGCGAACCCCGACTCGGTGGACGCCCGGTCGCTCCTCGCGTTGGCGGAGGCCGGGTACACGCGGGTCTCCTTCGGGATGCAGTCAGCGGTGCCGCACGTGCTGGCCACCCTCGACCGGACTCACGACCCGAAGCGGGTCCCGGAGGTGGTGCGCTGGGCGCGCGACGCCGGGCTGCGGGTGTCGCTCGACCTCATCTACGGCACGCCCGGGGAGTCGGTCGAGGACTGGCGCCGTTCGCTGGACGCGGCCCTCGCCACCGGCGTCGACCACGTGTCGGCGTACGCCCTGGTGGTGGAGCCGGGCACCCGAATGGGGGCGCAGGTGCGTCGCGGTGAGCTTCCGATGCCCGACGAGGACGACCAGGCGACGAAGTACGAGCTGGCCGACTCCGCCCTCGAGGCCGCCGGCCTGCACTGGTACGAGGTGAGCAACTGGGCCCGCGGGCCGCAGGACGTCAGTCGGCACAACCTCGCGTACTGGCGCGGCGACGACTGGTGGGGCGTCGGGCCCGGCGCCCACTCCCACGTGGGCGGGGTCCGGTGGTGGAACGTCAAGCACCCGCGGGCGTACGCGGACCGGCTGGCGGCCGGACGCTCACCGGCGGCCGGTCGCGAGGTGCTGGACGAGGACACCCGCGCGATGGAGCGGGTCCTGCTGCGCGTGCGGCTCGCCGAGGGTCTGGCCGTGGACGAGCTCTCGACGACGGCACGCAGGCGCGTCGCCGAGCTGGTGGCCGACGGTCTGGTCGACCCGGTGGCGGCGCTGGGAGGCGCGGGCGCGCGGCGCCTCGTGCTCACCCTGCGCGGGCGGCTCCTGGCCGATGCGGTGGTGCGCACGCTCGTCGCCTGACGGCCGGGCACCGCTCCCTGCGGCCCGTCGCCCACCCACGAGACGCTCCGGACGCGACGGAGGCCGGCACCCGCGGGCACCGGCCTCCGTGCGGTGCAGGCTGACCGCCACGGTCAGCCTGCACGGCTCACTTGATGATGCGCCAGTTGAACGGGTAGCGGTACAGCTCGCCCTTGTTGGCCGCCACGGCGCCCATGATCCCGAAGATGACGGCGGCGAGCCACGCCAGCGCCATGATCAGGCCGCCGACGAGGACGACCAGCAGGATCGAACCGACCACGTAGGCGATGGCGACGAGGATCTGGAAGTTCAGCGCCTCCTTCGCCTGGTCGTTGACGAAACCGCTGCGCTCGCGGAAGACGAGCCAGACGATCAGCGGCGCGATGAAGCCGAGGACGATGCCGCCGACGTGGGCGAGGGTGGCCCACAGTCGCTCGTCGCTGGGGTTCAGCGGCGGGGCGTAGGCGGGCTGGCCGTACACGGGAGGCGTCTGGCCGTAGCCCGGCGTCTGGGGCGGGGTGGGGGAGTCCGGCGGCGGGTAGGCCCCGGGATCCGGGGTGCCCTCGGGAGGGTTCGTGGTCATGGTTCCAGCTCTCTCATCGGGGGTCGCCAGCCGCGTCGGGCGCGGCCTTGCGCCGACAGTAGCGCCGCGCACTCCCGCGGTGGAGGTGCTGGCAGGGCGGTTTTCGACCAGCTCGCCGTGGCGCGCGCCGGTCAGAAGGTGACGAAGTCGATGAGCTCCTCGACGCGTCCCAGCAGGCTCGGCTCCAGGTCCGCGTAGGACCGCACCGTCCGCAGGATGCGTTGCCAGGCGCGTGCGACGTCGGCCTGGTCGTCGGCCGGCCAGCCGAGCTCGCGCAGGATGCCGAGCTTCCACTCGGTCCCCCGCTCGATCGTCGGCCACCGGTCGAGACCCACGCGCTCCGGTCGGACCGCCTGCCACACGTCCACATACGGGTGGCCGAGCACCAGCACGCTCCCGGGCGGACCGCACCGCCTCGCCTCGACGGCGATCCGCTCCTCCTTCGAGCCCGGGACGAGGTGGTCGACCAGGACCCCGACCCGACGGTCCGGACCCGGGGCGAAGCTCCGCAGGTGGTCCACCAGGTTGTCAACCCCGTCGAGCAGCTCGACGACCACGCCCTCGATGCGCAGGTCGTCGCCCCACACCTTCTCGACCAGCTCGGCGTCGTGCCGGCCCTCGACCCAGATCCGGCTGGCGCGGGCGACGCGCGCAGGGGCGCCTGCGACGGCACGCGAGCCGGATGCCGTGCGCGCCGGTGCCGCCGGCGCTCGTCGGCCCACCGGTGCGGTGAGGACCACCGGTTCACCGTCGACCCAGAAGCCGGGCCCCAGCCCGAAGGTGCGGGTGCGGCCGCGGCGGTCCTCCAGCACGACGACGTGCTGACCACCCGACTTCTCCACCCGGACCACCGCGCCGACCCAACCCGTCTCGACGTCCTCGACCACGAGCCCCGGCTCCGCCGGGCACGGCCGGGCGCGGGGCGCGGCTCGGTGGGGCCGGGCCTGGGTCCCGGCCAGCACGTCGCGGCCGTAGCGGTCCTCGGTCACCCGGGCACTGTAGGGGCACGGGGACGGTGCCTCCGTCACCGTCCCGCGACGTTGCGTAGAATTGGCACTCGACTGCGTGGAGTGCTATCCGCAGCGATCCGGCTGTGACGGGCGGGAGGGACGCATGAGCAGCGAAGACCGACGCCTCGACGTCCTGCGCGCGATCATCGAGGACTACGTGGCGACCCGTGAGCCGGTCGGTTCGCGGGCCCTGTCGGAGCGGCACCGGCTCGGGGTGTCGCCCGCGACGATCCGCAACGACATGGCCGCACTCGAGGAGGCCGGCCTGATCGTCCAGCCGCACACCTCGGCCGGTCGGGTCCCTACCGACATGGGGTACCGGCAGTTCGTCGACCGGCTGGCCGAGGTCAAGCCGCTCTCCCTGCCCGAACGGCGGGCGATCAGCGCGCTTCTCGAGCAGGCGGTCGACCTCGACGACGTCATCGACCGAGCCGTGCGGCTGCTCGCCCAGCTGACCCAGCAGGTCGCGGTGGTGCAGTACCCGTCGCTGCGGCGCTCGTCGCTGCGGCACGTGGAGCTGGTCCCCGTCGGCGCCCGTCACCTGCTCGTCGTCATCATCACGACCACCGGCCGGGTGGAGCAGCGGACCCTGGAGCTCACGGAGGACCTCGACGAGGCGCTGGTGGCTCGCCTGCGGATGCGGCTCAACGCCGCGCTGTCCGGGCTGCGGCTCGCCGAGCTCCCCACGGCGCTGGAGAGCCTCGTCGCCGAGCTGAGCCCCGCTGGCGCGGCGCTGGTGCGTGTCATCGTGGCCGCCGTGTCCGAGACGCTCGCGCAGGAGAGCGAGGAGCGGGTGGTGGTCGCCGGTACCGCCAACCTCGCCAGGACCGCCGGAGCCGACTTCAGCCGCACCATCGGTCCGGTGCTCGAGGCTCTGGAGGAGCAAGTGGTGCTGCTGCGCCTGCTCGCCGAGATGGCGGAGGACCACACGGCCGTCGCCGTCCGGATCGGGCGCGAGACGCAGCACGCAGGCCTCGCCGAGACGAGCTTCGTCACCAGCGGCTACGGCGGAGAGGGGCCCGGCGTGGCCCGCGTGGGCGCTGTCGGACCCCTCCGCATGGACTACCCGGGCACGATGGCCGCCGTGCGTGCCGTCGCCCGGTACCTCACCAGGATCCTGGCCGGCTGACCGGCCGACCTCGAAGGAAGCGAGCACACCTGCTTGTGACGGACTACTACGAGATCCTCGGCGTGCCGCGGGACGCGACCCCCGATCAGATCAAGAAGGCCTACCGGCGCCTGGCCCGCGAGCTGCACCCCGACGTCGCGGGCAACGACCCGGCGTCCGAGGAGCGCTTCAAGGACGTCTCGCGCGCCTACGACGTGCTCGGCAACCCGGACAAGCGCCGCGCCTACGACCTGGGCGGCGACCCGAGCGCCGCGGGCGGCATGGGTGGCGGTTTCGGCTTCCAGGACATCTTCGAGACGTTCTTCGGCGCGGCGACGGGGGCGACGGCGCAGCGGGGGCCGATCCCGCGCGCACGACGCGGTCAGGACGCGCTGGTCCGGCTGGACATCGACCTCTCGGAGGCCACCTTCGGGTCGCACCGCGAGGTGCAGGTGGACACCGCGGTGGTCTGTCCTACCTGTCAGGGGACCTGCTGCCGGCCGGGCACCTCTCCCCGGACGTGCGAGGTGTGCGGCGGCCGTGGGTCCGTCCAACGCGTCGCCCGATCGTTCCTCGGCCAGGTGATGACCACGCAGCCCTGCGCCGCGTGCCAGGGCTTCGGCACCGTGATCCCCGAGCCGTGCACCGAGTGCGCCGGTGAGGGTCGGGTGCGTTCCCGTCGCACCATCTCCGTGGACGTGCCCGCCGGCGTCGACACCGGGACCCGGATCAAGCTCACGGCGCAGGGCGAGGTCGGCCCGGCCGGGGGACCCGCCGGCGACCTGTACCTCGAGGTGCGTGAACGCCGGCACGACGTGTTCGTCCGCCGCGGCGACGACCTCCACGCGACGCTCCCCGTACCGATGACGGCTGCGGCCCTCGGTACGGTGCTCACGCTGGACACGCTCGACGGGCCGCAGGAGGTCGATCTGCGACCGGGCACCCAGCCCGACCAGGAGGTCGTGCTCAGGGGCCTGGGTGTCGGGCACCTGCACACCGGTGGCCGGGGTGACCTCCACGTGCACGTGGACGTCCAGGTGCCCGTGGCGCTGGACGACGAGCAGGCGGAGCTGCTGCGACGGCTCGCGGCGCTCCGCGGCGAGGAGCGCCCCGACGCGCGGCTCGCGACCGCCAGCACGGGGATGTTCGCGCGGCTGCGCGACAAGCTCGCCGGACGATGAGCCGCGACCGGCGATGAGTGCGCCCGTCTTCCTGACCGAGCCGGGGGCCCTCCGCGGCGTGGTGGCCGGTGGGACCTACCTGCTGGACGGAGCGGAGGGACGGCACGCCGGCGTCGTGCAGCGACGCGGCCCCGGTGAACGGGTCGACGTGGTGGACGGCACCGGTGTCCGGCTCGTCGGCGTCGTGGAGTCCACCGGCCCGGACGGCGTGCGGCTGCGGGTCCTGGCCCGCAACGAGGAGCCGCCCGACCGACCGGTCCTGGTCCTGGCCCAGGCGTTGGCCAAGGGCGACCGCGACGAGCTGGCGATCGAGGCGGCCACCGAGGTCGGCGTCGACGCGGTGCTGCCGTGGCAGGCGGCGCGGTCGGTCGTGGTGTGGCGTGGGGACCGGGCGGCGAAGAGCCGGGCGCGCTGGCTCGGCACGGTGCGGGCGGCCACGAAGCAGGCGCGCCGTTCCCGCGTGCCGGCGGTGGAGCACGCCGTGGACACGGCCGGGCTCGCCCGACGGGTCGCCGACGTGGTGGCTGCGGGAGGAACCGCACTCGTGCTTCACGAGGAGGCCACTGTGCCGCTGCGCACCGCCGCCCTGCCTGTCGACGGCTCGGACGTCGAGGTCCTGGTGGTCGTCGGCCCCGAGGCGGACACGCTCGCCTCCGAGATCGGGGACCTGCGCTGATGCCGGAGCCCCTGACGGTGCTCGCACCGGTCAGCGGCGTGGTGCGGGCGATGGCGGACGTACCGGACCCGGTGTTCGGCGGCGAGCTCGTCGGGCCCGGTCTGGCGATCGACCCCGTCCGGGACGGCGTCGTCGAGGCGATCGCGCCGATCGACGGCACCATCGTCAAGCTGCACGCCCACGCCTTCGTCGTCACCGCGGACGCGCAGCACTCGGCGCTGGTGCACCTCGGGCTGGACACCGTCCAGCTGGGCGGTGCCGGCTTCACGCTGCACGCCAAGGAGGGCGACGTGGTGAAGGCCGGTGACGTGGTGGTCAGCTGGAACCCGGCCGAGGTCGAGGCCGGCGGACGCTCCCCGATGTGCCCGGTGGTGGCGCTCGACGCGAAGCGTGAGCAGCTGACCGAGCTGGTCACCGCGGGGGCCGACATCCGCTCCGGGGCGGCGCTGTTCGAGTGGAGCTGACCGAGGAACCGGCCGCCCGGGGGCTCGCAGCACGGACCGCCGGCGGGCTCGCGGCCCGGCTCGCGGGCCCGGGGGCGGGTCTGCTGGTCGACCTCGACGGCACGCTGGTGCTGACCGAGGCCGCCAACCAGCAGGCGTACCGGCAGTACTTCGCGAGCCGCGGCTGGGAGGTGCACGACGACGTCGTCCGCGCCTTCGCCGGCCGCCGCGCGCACGAGGTGTTCGCCAGCCTGGCCGGGCCGTGGGGGGACGAGGACCCGGAACGGCTGCGGCAGGACGTGCTCGACGTCCTCGCGACGCTCGACGTCCGGCCGGAGGCGGTCCCCGGTGCCGCTCGGCTGCTCACCGGCTGCGTGTCCCGTGGTGTCCCCGTCGCCGTCGTCACGTCCGCCGGGCGCGACTGGACGCTCGCGGCGCTGGAGTGGCTGGAGGTCGACCCGACCGGCATCGTCCTGGTCACGGCCGAGGACTGCACCCGCGGCAAGCCGGACCCGGAACCGTTCCGCCGCGGCGCGCAGCTGCTGGGCCTCGACCCGGCCGGGCTCGCGGCGCTCGAGGACACCCCTGCGGGCATCGCCTCGGCGCGGCAGGCTGGTGTCGGCCTGGTGATCGGGGTGACCACGGGCCATCCGTCCGCGCACCTGAGCGCGGCCGGTGCCGACCAGACCGTCCCCGACCTCACGGAGCTGGCCGACGCCGTCGCCCGTACCCCGACCGAGGAGCCCAGCGCATGACCACCCTCCCCGCCTCCGTCCGGCTGGACACCACCGGCCCGCTGCCGATGCTGCACGTCGACGGCCCCGAGGGCTGGGCCGTCGTCTCGTTGCACGGCGCCCACGTCACCGCGTGGGGGGCGCACGGTCAGCCCCCGGCGCTGTGGTTGAGCTCGGTGAGCCGGTTCGACGCCGAATCGGCGATCCGGGGCGGCATCCCGCTCTGCTTCCCGTGGTTCGGCCCGCTGGCGGACCACCCCGAGGCGCCGCGGCACGGGTTCGCCCGCACGGCCCTGTGGACGCTGGACGGTGCGGAGGACGACGGCGCCGACGTCACGGTCCGCCTGTCGCTGCGCGACTCGGACCAGACCCGGGCCTCCGCCTGGCCGCACGCCTTCTCGGCGGTGTGCACCGTGGTGGTCGGCACTCGTCTGACGGTCGCGCTCGAGGTGACCAACACCGGCGACCAGCCCTTCCGCTACGAGGAGGCGCTGCACACCTACCTCGCCGTCACCGACGTCACCACCACCGAGGTGACCGGCCTCGAGGACGTCCCGTACGTCGACAAGACGGCCGACGGCGCCGAGCGCCCCGGCGACCCCGACGCGCTGCGCCTGACGGGTGAGACCGACCGGATCTACCCCGGTGCGCTGAAGCCGGTCATGGTCGTCGACGCCGGCGGCCGGTGGACGCAGGTGACCAAGCGTGGCTCGGCGAGCACCGTCGTGTGGAACCCCTGGCAGGAAGGCGCCCGAGCCACGGCCGACATCGACGACGACGGCTGGACCACCATGCTCTGCGTCGAGGCGGCCAACGTCGGCCCCGCAGCCATCGAGCTCGCCCCCGGCGA
>NCKG01000336.1:0-1585 GCA_002279095.1 Cellulomonas sp. 14-74-6 | reverse complement strand
GGCCGGGCGCGGCCCCGTCCACCGTCCGGGTTCGGCGCGGACTCGTCGTACCAGGAGTTGTAGATCGCCAGGAAGATCCACTGCGTCCAGCGCATGTACTCGGGGTCGATCGTCGCGAAGGACCGCCGCGGGTCGTGCGCCAGCCCCAGCCGCCGCAGCTGGCGCTGCATGATCGCGATGTTCGCCTCGGTGGTGACGCGCGGGTGCTGCCCCGTCTGCACGGCGTACTGCTCGGCGGGCAGCCCGAAGGCGTCGAAGCCCAGGGCGTGCAGCACGTTGTCGCCCTGCATCCGGCGGAAGCGGCCGACGACGTCCGTGGCGATGTACCCGAGCGGGTGGCCGACGTGCAGCCCGGCCCCGGACGGGTAGGGGAACATGTCCATCACGAAGAACGGGCGCCGACCGGGCTCGGCGTGGCGGCCCGCACCGTCGGTGAGGTGACCGGTGGGGTTCGGCGTGAAGAAGGTCCCCCGGCGGTCCCACTCGTCCTGCCAGCGCGCCTCGATCGTCGCGGCGAGCGACGGGGTGTAGCGGTAGGGCACCTCGTCGGGGGTCGCGGCCGGCCGGGGGGCGCTGATCTCCTGCGACGTCACCTGGGCGAGTTTACCGGCGGGGGGCCGGGACCTCGGACGGCGACGGCTCCCCTGGTCGGCGTCCGACCGTCCTTCCTAGACTTCGACGATGTCGTCGCAGACGGGTGACCAGATCGACCCCGCACGGCTCGCGCAGCTGCGGGCGGCAGCGGCGCGCGCCGCTGCCGGTGCCGCGAAGGCCAGGGCCGAGGCAGCCGAGGCGGAGGCTCTCGCGGCAGCCGCCGCACTGGCCGCGGCGCAGGTGTCCGCCGCGCCGACGGCCACGACCGTTCCCGCGTCGTCCGCCCTGGCCGACCAGGTCGCTGCCGGCTACACGTTCACCGGTCCGGCGCTCGCCCTGGGCGCGCTGCTGCAGGACGGCTCTCCGGACCCGGCGGCCCAGGTCCGCATCCCGCTCGGGATGCTGAACCGGCACGCACTGGTCGCCGGTGCGACCGGCACCGGCAAGACGCGCACGCTGCAGCTGATGGCCGAGTCGCTCTCCGCCGCGGGTGTCCCCGTCCTGGTCGCGGACATCAAGGGCGACCTCACCGGTCTGACGGTGCCCGGCAGCCCGAACGACAAGCTGCTGGCGCGCACGCGCGCGATCGGGCAGGACTGGACGCCGTCGTCCTTCCCGGTGGAGCTGTTCACGCTCGGCGGGATGGGCACGGGCGTGCCGATCCGCACCACCGTCAGCGAGTTCGGCCCGCTGCTGCTGTCGAAGGTGCTCGGGCTGAACCAGACCCAGGAGTCGAGCCTCGGCCTGGTCTTCCGCTGGGCCGACACCCAGGGCCTGGCGCTGCTCGACCTGGCCGATCTGCGGGCGACGGTCCAGTTCCTCACGTCCGACGAGGGGAAGGCCGAGCTCAAGGCGATCGGCGGGCTGTCAACGGTGACCGCCGGGGTGATCCTGCGCGAGCTCGTGATGCTCGAGTCGCAGGGGGCCACGGCCTTCTTCGGCGAGCCGGCGTTCGCCGTCACCGACCTGCTGCGCACCGCTCCCGACGGAC
>NCKG01000335.1:0-1601 GCA_002279095.1 Cellulomonas sp. 14-74-6 | reverse complement strand
ACCCGGTCGTCCAGGCCCAGGTTCGAGGTGATCCGGTGCGCCTCGCTCTCGGCGGCGTACCCGCCGGCGGCGGTGAAGCGGGCCTCGAGGCGGGAGTACCGCTCCATCGCGGTCTCGCGGGTGTCGTCGTCGGCGCTGGCCATCGCGCCCTCGGTCTCCCGCATCGCCCGCACCACCTCGTCCAGCCCGCGGGCGGACAGCACGCGGTGCAGCGCCAGCTGGTCGGCGTCGCCCGTGCTCGGGTCCTGCGGCAGGTAGCCGATCTGGCCGCCGCGCGTCACCTGACCACCCGTCGGCTGGCCCTGACCGGCGAGCACGCGCGTCAGGGTGGTCTTGCCCGCGCCGTTGCGGCCGACGAGGCCGATCCGGTCGCCGGCGGCGACGCGGAAGCTGGTGGGCTCGAGGAGGACGCGGGCGCCGATGCGCAGCTCCACGCCCTGGGCGACGATCACTGGTGGGTTCCTCCGACGACGGGCGCTCGGGCCTTGGGCCGGGGCACAAACGCCCGCCAGTCTACGACCGGCTAGCGTGACCGAGGTCCGAGCAGCCTCCCCTGCCGGCTGCCGGTGCCACCGACAGGACGAGGCCCGGGCCACGACTGCCGGACGCTCGACGCGTCCGACCACCCGACCCTGACGACCGGAGCAGCCGATGTCCAGCGGATTCCCCCACCCGACGCCCGCCGACGACGCCGCCCCCGGAGGTGCCGGCTCCGACCGGATGGCCGCACTCGGTGCCGGGGCCGATGCCGTCGTGCCCGCACCCGTCAGCCGACGGTCCCCCGCCGGCGACATCGCCCTGGTGGGTGTGCTCGCGGCCTTCATCGCCGCTCTCGCGGTGCTGCCGCCCATCCCCACCGGCACGGCCGTACCGATCACGCTGCAGACGTTCGCCATCACGCTGGCGGGGCTGCTGCTGGGCGCACGGCGAGGCGCACTGGCGGTCGCGCTCTACCTGGCGGTGGGGCTGGCGGGCGTCCCGGTGCTCGCCGGCGGCACCGGGGGCATCGGCGTGCTGGCCGGTCCGACCGTCGGCTACCTCGCGGCGTTCGTGCCCGCCACCGCGTTGACGGGGTGGTTCGCCGGTCTGGCGCGCAGGGCCCGTCCGGCGCGCCGGTTCCTGGTGCTCGCCGCGGCCGGGGTGGCCGCCACCTGGCTCGTCGTCCGGCCGCTGGGCATCGCCGGCCTGGCCTGGCGCACCGGCATGTCGGTGCAGGCGGCGTTCGTCGTCGACCTCCGCTTCTGGCCCGGTGACCTGAGCAAGTCCCTGCTGGCGGCGGCCGTCGCCGCGGCGGCGCTGCGGGCGTTCCCGGACCTCCTGCGCGACCGACGGTGATCGAGCTCGACCGGGCGGAGGTGACCGTCTGGAGCCCCGACCCGGTCAGCGGTCGCGACCGCACCGTCCGGATCCTCGGACCCGTGACGCTGTGCCTCGCCGAGCGCAGGGTGGCCGTGGTGGGCGCGAACGGCTCCGGGAAGTCCACCCTCGCCCGCCTGGTCGACGCCCTGGTGCTGCCGTCCGCCGGCACGGTGCGGGTCGACGGTCTCGACACCGTGCGGGACGGAGCGGCGGTGCGCCGCCGGGTCGGCTTCCTGTTCACC
>NCKG01000045.1:0-10614 GCA_002279095.1 Cellulomonas sp. 14-74-6 | reverse complement strand
CGCGATCGTGAGGTCGAGATCGCGGTACTCCTCCATGTCGAGGGTGACGACGGTGCCCGTCGCCGCGGCGCGTCGGTACAGGGGGAGCAGGTGGGCCACCACCTCGTCGACGGTCGCGTCGAACGCCCACGGCGCGTGCGGACCGCTGACCGACGACACCTTGATCGACACGTGGTCGACGTCGGGCCGCTCCAGCAGCCGTGCGGTGCCCTCGAGCCGCCGGTCCGCCTCGCGCCGGCCGAGCACCGCCTCGCCGAGCAGGTTGAGGTTGAGGGCGACGCCGTCGCGGCGCAGGTGGGCGAGCGCGGCTCCGAGGTGCGCGTCCGACGCGTCGACGACGAGGTGCCCGACCAGCTCGCGCAGCACCCGTCGGGCCGCCGGGACGACGACGCCCGGCGCCACCGGCCCCGCGAGCCCGCCGGCCCGCACGGACCACCGCAGCGGCGCCGGCAGGAAGCCCGGCACGTCTCGGGACAGGGTCGCCAGCGCCCGGGCGGCCGCCGCCGGGTCCTCCGGGCGCACCACCCGGTCGATGAACCCGACGGCGAACCGCAGCCCGGCCGGGTCGCGCAGCAGCCCCGCCAGCAGGGAGGCACCGCGGTCGGGCGGTACGTCGGCAGCCTCCTCGAGCCAGCGGCGCACCAGCGCCTCGACGTCGGGGACCAGGTCGAGCAGCTCGTCGTCCATCGACTCGATCGTGGCCCGGTCGGCACCGCTGCGCGCGACGAACCGCCGGGTCGCAGCGGTCTCGTGCGTCAGACGAGCGCGCCCGCGCGTCCGACGAGCCACGCGGTGCGTCAGACGAGCGACACCCGCGCCACCCGCACCTCCGCCACGCGCTCGAGGATCGCGTCCAGCACCGGCATCCGGTCGAACTGCCGCGCGTGCGCCAGCGCCTGCTCCGCCATCGACTCCCGCTCCACGTCGGACATGCCCAGCACCGCCCGGTCCAGGGCCGCCGCCAGGGCCGACGGGTCCGCCGCCGGCACGATCAGCGCCGTGTCGCCGACCGCCTCGCCGATCCCGCCGACGTCCGTGGTGATCACCGGCCCGCCGCCGGACAGCATCGACTCGACCAGGGCGATCCCGAACGTCTCGGTGAACTCCGGCATCGACTTGCTCGGCAGGGCGAAGGCCCGTGCGCCGGCCATCAGGTGCGCCTTCTCGTCGTCGTCCACGTCGTGCAGGAACCGGATCCGCGCCGCGACCGCGGTCCTCGCCGCGAGCGCGTGCAGCGCCTCCGCCTGGGGTCCGTTGCCGGCGACCACCAGCTCCACCGCCCCGGCCGCGCGGCTGGCGGCGTACGCCTCGATCAGGTCGTCCACCCCCTTGGCGTGCGCCAGCCGCGACAGGTAGAGGACGTACCCGCCGCGGGTCAGTCCGCGGGCCGCCAGCACCGCGTCGGTGAGACCGTCGTCCCGCGCCAGGTAGGCGGCGACATCGATCGCCGGGTAGCTCACCCGCACCCGCTCCTCGCACTGCGCGGCGAAGCGGGTGCCGTGCTTCGCGTCGATGGCGCGCGCCTCGCCGACGATCATGTCCCGGGTGTACCGGGAGACCGCCAGGCACACGTCGTGGTCCAGGTAGCTGGCCAGCACCTGCGCGGCGGCCCCGAACCGGTCCTCCTCGACGCACGCCCGCACGACGTTGGTCACGTCCGAGCCGACCGCCTCCGCGACCGTCACCACGTCCACCGGCAGCCCGGTCGACCGGGCGATCCGCACGGCATCGGCCACCGCCGTGGCGTGCGGTGACAGGTACAGCGACATCGCCACCGTCGGCACGCCGTCGGTGAACAGCTCGACCAGCCGACCGGTCAGCCCGGCGAGCCACCGACCGTCCGGCACCTTGTAGTCACCCACCGGACCGGGCCGCTCCACGGTGATGCCGTCGCTGTACGGCAGCACGCCGTCGAGCGGTTTGAGCGGCAGGCCGGCACGCTGCAGCACGTCGAGCGGCCAGGTGACGATGCGCACGTCGTCGAACCCGCGCTGCAGCGCCGCCTCGGCGAGGTTGCGCGCCTCGCCGGAGTGGCCGCAGATCACCGGGTCGGCGCGCACGACGAGCACGAGCCGCCGCGTCGGCGCACGACGGGGGGTCGTGCCGTCCGGAACCGTGCTCATGCCGCTCCTCCCGGCCGCACCACCGGCGTCGACAGCGTCGGCGGTCCGGAGCTGGTGGTCAGTGGCACCGGCGAGCGGGACGACGGCGGTCGGCTCGCCAGGTCGGAGCCCCAGCCGTTGGGCTCAACGCCGAGCCGCACCTGCAGGTGCCCGCCGCGGTGCACCTCGTGCCCGCTGAGCCACGACCGGTCCAGCGGCCGACCGTTGAACGTGATGCCCCGCACGTACTGGGCGGGACCACCGGGCTCCGGCTCCCGGAACCCCTCGGTCTCGATGGTCAGGGAACGCCCGCCGACCTCCAGCGCCGCCGCCCGCCACGACGGCGCGTTCACCAGGAACCGGTTCTGCCCGGCCACCGGGAACAACCCCAGGCTCGCCCACACGTACCAGGACGAGAGGCCGCCGGAGTCGTCGTTGCCGGGCAGCCCGCCGCGGCCGGTGCCGAACTGGTTCAGCACCACGTCGTGCACCACCTGCGCCGTCCGGTCCGGCCGACCGGCCCAGTGGTACGCGTACGGCGCCTCCATGTCCGGCTCGTTGTTCAGCCCCTCGAACCGGTCCAGCCGGTAGCCGGCCGCCATCTCCGTCAGCTCGGGCTGGAGCCCCGGCTGCACCACGGGCGGTGCACCGAACCCGAAGAACCGGTCGAGGAGCGCGACGAAGGCGTCGTCACCGCCGGCCAGCGCGATCCGCCCCGCCATGTCGTGCAGCAGCCGGAAGGAGTAGTTCCACTTGCCGCCCTCGTAGTACGTCGAGTCGTGCAGCAGGCCCGTCGCCGGGTCGAAGGCGTTGGCCCACCGGTCCGCCAACGGGGCGAACTGCTCCACGAGCGCGCGGTCGCCCACGTGCGCGGCGACGTACGCCGTGCACCAGTACCCGAACGCCAGGTCCAGCGTGTGGCTGACCGGTTGCGCCAGCCCGCGCAGCAGGAAGTCCTCGCCGTAGGTGCGCCGCAGGTCGTTGTGCATGTGCACCAGCGCCCAGTCCCAGTCGACGCCGGGCAGCCCCAGCTGGCACACGTCGGCCAGGAAGGTGTGGGCCAGCGCCGACCCCTGCCGGGAGAACTGGTCCGCGCCGCGCGCCATCCGGTACCCGATCGGCAGGTTGCCCTCCTCCTCGGCGATCTGGATCAGCGCGTTGGCCAGGGCGACGGCCTTGTGCGGCCGCAGCGCCGTGATCAGGGGCAGCTGCGTGCGGTAGATGTCCCACATCGTCGCGATGTCGAACACGAACGGTCCGTCCGTCGGCCAGAACGGGGACTCGTCCATCGCCAGGCACGGCTTGATCAGCGAGTGGTAGACGGCGGTCGACAGCACCGTCTGCCGCGCGCTGGACGGGGTGTCCACCTGCACGCCGTCCAGGTGCTCGCGCCAGTCGGCGGCCGTCGCGGCCCGCCGGACGGTGAAGCTGCGCGGCCCCGGACCGCAGTCGTGCTCGAGGTTCTCCCGCGCCTGCTCCACCCCGCGCAGCGAGAAGCCGAACCGCACCTCGACCACCTGACCCGGTTCGGCGCGCCCGGCCCACATCAGCCCGAACGGCCGCAGCGTCGTCGGCCGGATCCGATCGAAGTCGAGCCGGGTGCCGCCGGGCATCAGCCGTCGGTCGTACCAGAGCATCTGCCGCCAGGCGCCGGGTGCGTCGCACTCCACGTGCACGGCCAGCGGCGCACCCTCGACGACGATCTCGCCCTGCGCGACCCCGGGAGCCAGCGCGGCGAGCCGCGCCCGCAACGGCACGGTCCGGCCGTAGGGGATGATCAGCCCGCCCATCGAGAAGTCGATCACCACGCGGGCGTCGCGGTGTGCCGGGAACGTGTACCGGTGCACGGCGCTCTTGGGCCCGACCGTCAGCTCGCAGTGGATCCCGGACCCCAGCGTCGCCGAGTAGTAGCCGGGCTCGGCCTGCTCGTCGACCACGTCCCACAACGACCCGAGGTCGTCCAGCGGCTGCAGCATCGGGGTGACGCGGAAGTAGTTGTAGTACTTGCGGATCGCGCCGGTCCCCGACTGCTGGAAGTGCGTGAAGCCGCTGGCCACCTGCCGCTCGTACAGCGGGACCGGCAGGCCCTCCGTGCCGAGGTCGTAGCGGCCGTAGCCGGTGGGGTAGGCGCCGGAGTACGCGCACGCCGACACCATGCCGAGCGGGTAGGTCGCGCCGGGGTGCGTGTTGCCCACCTGCGGCTTGGGCCACCACCACGTGGCGGCCAGGCCCTGCGGCTGCGGGAGCTGGGTGGCCTCCGTGCCGATGAACGGGTCGACGTGCTCGAACACGCGGTGCCCCTCTCCTCGAGCCGCATCGTGCCTGATCGGCGGAGGTTACGGCAGGGGGGTGACGGGGAGGTTGCGGGGACGCGACGTCGGCGGGTCGGGGAGGGGCGGGCCACGGCGGCACGTCCGGCCGGGCCGGGATCAGGCCGTGGCAGGCGGCAGGACGACGGCGACGCGGCCCACCGGTCCAGGCGCAGGCTCCCTCACGCGCCGCCCGGGAACCCGATCCGCCGCCACGCCTCGTAGGTCGCCACGGCGGCGGCGTTGGACAGGTTCATCGACCGCCGCCCGGGCAGCATCGGGATCCGGACCCGGTCGGTCAGGCGCGGATCGGCCTGCACCTCCGCCGGCAGCCCGGTCGGCTCGGCGCCGAACAGCAGCGCGTCGCCGTCCTGCCAGTCCACGTCCGTGTACCAGCGCTGCGCACCGGTGGTGAACGCGAACACCCTGGTCAGACCGGCCAGCGCATGGTCCAGGTCGGGGTGCACCACCACCTGCGCGAGTTCGTGGTAGTCCAGGCCCGCTCGTCGTAGCCGCGGTTCGTCCAGCTCGAAGCCCAGCGGCTCCACCAGGTGCAGCACCGCGCCGGTGCCGGACACCATGCGGATCGCGTTGCCGGTGTTCCCGGCGATGCGGGGCTCGTGGAAGACGACGTGCAGCACGGGCCGATGCTGCCACGGTGCTACCCGTCGCGACCGGCGCCGCCGTCCCGGGCGCGGCCACCGGCCGGCCGACCGCCGGGGGCGCCGTCGGCACCGGTCGCTAGCCTGGTCGTGCACTCCGCCGTCGACGGCCGCTCGTGGCCGTCGGTGTGCCACCCGAGAGGATCGCCGTCGATGCCCACGCCGTACGCCGCCGCCGACAACCGGTACGACTCGATGACCTACCGGCGCACCGGCCGCAGCGGGCTGGACCTGCCGGCGGTCTCGTTGGGCCTGTGGCACAACTTCGGCGACGCCAGCCCGTACGGCCGCCAGCTCGAGGTGCTGCGCACCGCCCTCGACCTCGGCATCACCCACCTGGACGCCGCGAACAACTACGGCCCCGGCCCCGGTTCGGCGGAGACCAACCTCGGCCGCGCGCTCGCGGCCGACCTGGCGGCGTACCGCGACGAGCTGGTGATCTCGACGAAGGCCGGCTACCCGATGTGGACGGGCCCCTACCAGGACGGCGGCTCGCGCAAGTACCTGCTGTCCTCGCTGGACGCGTCGCTGCGACGTCTCGGCCTCGACTACGTCGACATCTTCTACCACCACCGTCCGGACCCCAGCACGCCGCTGGAGGAGACGATGGGTGCGCTGGCCAGCGCCGTGACCAGCGGAAAGGCGCTCTACGTCGGCGTCTCCAACTACTCGCCGTCGCAGACCCGTGCCGCGCACGCGCTGCTGGCGGACATGGGCGTGCGGCTGCTGATCCACCAGCCCAGCTACTCGATGTTCAACCGGCACGTCGAGAACGTGGCGCCGGGGGAGACCGAGTCGCTGCTGGACGTGGTGGGCGACCTGGGCATCGGCACCATCGTGTTCTCCCCGCTCGCGCAGGGGCTGCTCACCGACCGGTACCTGTCCGGCGAGGTGCCCGCCGACTCCCGCGCCGCGACCGGCCGGTTCCTGTCGGCGTCGAACATCACGGACACCTACCTGCAGCGCGCCCGGGCCCTCAACGAGTTCGCGCAGGGCCGCGACCAGACGCTGGCGCAGCTCGCCGTGTCGTGGGTGCTGCGCGACCGGCGGATCACGTCGGCCCTGGTCGGGGCCAGCTCGGCCGAGCAGCTGCGCTCGAACGTCGCCGCGCTGACCGCCCCGCCGCTGACGGACCAGGAGATCGCCGCGCTGGAGCAGTGGGCGGTCGACGGCACCGGCCGCAGCTGACGCTCAGCCGGTGTGGACGGCCCAGCCGTTCGGAGGCACGGAGCCGGCGTCGGCCCACGCGGGGTCGCTGACCACAAGCCGTGCCCCGGCCGGTGCGGGCACCGGCTCGGTGCCGAGGTTCAGCGCCAGGGTCAGCGCCGCACCGCCACCGCGCGACGTGACGGCGATCCGCGCCGCCGTGTTCGACAGCTCGGACACGCTCACGCTGCCGTCGACCAGCCAGGGGTGCCGCCGGCGCAGCCCGAACAGCTCCTGGTGCACCCGGTAGAGCGGCAGCCCGGCGGGTGACAGCTCGTCCGGGGTGGCGGGGAAGGTAGGCCGGATCTCGTCGTCCCCGCCGACGCGCTCCTCCTTGACGCCGCGGAACCCGTGCTCGTCACCGGCGTACACCGACGGGATGCCGGGCAGCAGGGCCAGCAGCGCGACGGTGTGCGTCAGCAGCTCAGCCGGGACGGTCGACGCGATCCGCGTGACGTCGTGGTTGCCGACGAACGTCTGCGGCAGGAACCGGGCCACCAGCTCGTCGTGCCGGCCGAGCGTCCAGGCCAGCTCCCACAGGTTCCGGTCGACCAGCGAGCTCCAGATGGCCTTCCACAGCTCGTACTGCGTCACCGAGTCGAGCCCGGACTCCGCGACGTACTCCGCGTAGTGGCCGTGGATCATCTCGCCGAGGAACCACGCCTCCGGATGTCGCGCGCGCACCCCGGGCAGCACCGCCGCCCAGAACGACGCCGGCACGGCGTACGCCGCGTCCAGCCGCCACCCGTCGACGCCCCGGTCCAGCCAGTGGGCCATCACGTCCCCGACGTACGCGCGCACGCGCTCGTCGTCGTGGTTCAGCGCCACCAGCGCGCCGTGCCCCTCGAAGGTCGCCGGCCGGTCCCCGTCCCACCGGACCAGCCGTCCCGCCTCGCTCGTCGGCCCGTCGGCCACCGCGTCCCGCACCCACGGGTGCTCGGCCGACACGTGGTTGAACACCCCGTCCAGCAGCACCCGGACCCCCCGCGCGTGCGCCGCCGCGACGAGCTCGTCCAGCTGCTCGTCACCGCCCAGCCGGGTGTCCACCTGCAGGTGGTCCAGGGTGTCGTAGCCGTGCGTCGCGGAGTGGAACACCGGCCCCAGCAGCAGCCCGTTCGCCCCGAACCCCACCAGGTGGTCCAGCCACCCGACCAGGTGCCGCAGCCCTCGTCCGGCCTGGGCCGAGGACCCGTCGGTCGCCGCCCCCGTGAAGCCGAGCGGGTACACGTGCCACCAGATGGCGTGCCGCGCCCACGCCGGCCCGGGCACCTGCCCCACCGCGACGGGCTCGTCGCCGTCCGCGGACGCGGCGTCCACTCAGCCCTCCAGCGCCGCGAGCAGCCCCGCGCCGTACCGCTCGAGCTTCGCCGCCCCGACGCCGCCGATCCCGGCCAGCTCGTCCAGGTCCGTCGGCCGCCGCGTCACCACGTCCCGCAGCGTCGCGTCGTGGAACACCACGTACGCCGGCACGCCCTGCTCCTTGGCCACCCCGGCCCGCCACGCGCGCAGCCGCTCGAACACCGCCTGGGCCTCGTCGTCCAGCTCCGGCGCCCCCGCGCCACCGGCCCGGCCTGCGGCGGCACCGCCGCGCGCCCGCGACCGACCTGGCCGAGGCGCCTCCCGCCGCAGCCGCACCTCGCGCTCACCACGCAGCACGTCGGCGCTGCCCTCGGTGAGCCGCAGGGTGCCGTACCCGTCGGTGTCCACCGAGAGCAGCTCCGCAGCCAGCAGCTGCCGCACCACGCCGCGCCACTCGACGTCCGAGAGGTCCCCGCCGATGCCGAACGTCGACAGCTCACCGTGACCCAGGCTGCGCACCCGCTCGGTCTCCTTGCCGCGCAGGATGTCCACCACGTGCCCGACCCCGTACCGCTGCCCCCGCTGCTCCAGCCGCACCACGGTGGACAGCAGCTTCTGGGCCGGCACCGTCCCGTCCCACGTCTGCGGCGGAGCCAGGCACGTGTCGCAGTTG
Organism: Cellulomonas sp. 14-74-6; assembly: GCA_002279095.1. GTDB lineage: Bacteria > Actinomycetota > Actinomycetes > Actinomycetales > Cellulomonadaceae > Cellulomonas. The sequence continues at coordinate 2,363 of NCKG01000045.1, read as the reverse complement.
CCGCACGGCTCGGACGCCTGGCCGAAGTAGGAGAGCAGCTGCACGCGCCGGCAGTCGGCCGTCTCGCAGAGGGCCAGCATCGCGTCGAGGTGCTGGGTCAGCCGCCGCCGGTGGGCGGCGTCCCCCTCGGAGCCGTCGATCAGCCGCCGCTGCTGCACCACGTCGGCCAGCCCGTACGCCAGCCAGGCGGTGGACGGCAGCCCGTCACGGCCGGCCCGCCCGGTCTCCTGGTAGTACCCCTCGACGGACTTGGGCAGGTCCAGGTGCGCGACGAACCGCACGTCCGGCTTGTCGATGCCCATGCCGAACGCGATGGTCGCCACCATCACCAGACCGTCCTCGCGCAGGAACCGCGCCTGGTTGCGGGCCCGCACCGCCCGGTCCAGCCCCGCGTGGTACGGCAGCGCCGCGACGCCCTGCCCGACGAGGAACTCCGCCGTCTGCTCCACCGACGCCCTGGTCAGGCAGTAGACGATCCCCGAGTCCCCGGCGTGCTCCGTCCGCAGCAGCTGCAGCAGCTGGGCCCGCGGGTTGTCCTTCGGCACGATCCGGTACCGGATGTTGGGCCGGTCGAAGCTCGCGACGAAGTCCCGCGCCTCACCGAGGGACAGCCGCTGCCGGATCTCCGCGTGCGTGGCGGCCGTCGCGGTGGCCGTCAGCGCGATGCGCGGCACGTCCGGCCACCGCTCGTGCAGCAGCGACAGCTGCAGGTAGTCCGGCCGGAAGTCGTGCCCCCACTGGGACACGCAGTGCGCCTCGTCGATGGCGAACAGCGCCACCCGTCCGCGGTCCAGCAGGTCGAGCGTGTCCGGTGCGGTCAGCCGCTCCGGTGCGAGGTACAGCAGGTCGAGCTCACCGGCCAGGAACGCCCGCTCGGTGTCCCGACGAGCCGTCGGGTCCTGGGCCGAGTTGAGGAACCCGGCCCGCACACCCAGCGCCGAGAGGGCGTCCACCTGGTCCTGCATCAGGGCGATCAGCGGGGAGACGACGACGCCGGTGCCCTCCCTGACCAGGGACGGGACCTGGTAGCACAGCGACTTGCCGCCGCCGGTGGGCATCAGCACGATCGCGTCGCCGCCGGCCACGACGTGGTCGATCACCTCGGCCTGGGTGCCGCGGAACTCGTCGTACCCCCACACGGTGCGCAGCACGTCGAGCGGGGTCTGCGACGTCAGCTGCACCCGCCCACCCTACGAGCGACCCCCGACAACGGGACGCCCCCCTGCGCACAGCCCCGGTCCACGGAGGGCGGGACGCGTCGGCCATCCTCCGGCCCGACGCCCCCCGAGCACGCCCGACGGTCCGTAGGGTGGCCGCATGGGTACTGCACTGGTCACCGGCGCGAGCGCCGGCCTCGGTCTCGAGTTCGCCTGGCAGCTGGCCACCGCGCGGCACGACGTGGTGCTCGTGGCCCGTGACGAGGACCGGCTGCGCCGCCTCGCCGCCCAGCTCGAGGCTGCCGCGGGTGTGCGTGCCGAGGTGCTGGTCGCGGACCTGTCCGTCCGTGCCGACCTCGAGCGCGTCGCCGACCGGCTGCGGGACGACGAGCGTCCCGTCGGCCTGCTGGTCAACAACGCCGGTTTCGGGCTGGCGCAGGAGTTCGTCGGTGGCGACGTGGCCCGCGAGGAGTACGCGCTCGACGTGATGGTGCGCGCCGTCTTGGTGCTGTCCCACGCGGCGGCCGAGGCGATGGTCCGACGTGGCCGCGGGGCGATCCTCAACGTCGGCTCGGTGGCCGGGCTGCTCGCCTCCGGCACGTACTCGGCGCACAAGGCCTGGGTCCGCTCGTTCACCGAGGGTCTGGCGGTGGAGCTGCAGGGGACGGGCGTCACCGCCACCGTCGTCCAGCCGGGTTTCGTGCACACGGAGTTCCACCAGCGCGGCGGCATCGACGTCTCGATGTTCCCGGACGTCACCTTCCTCAACCCGGAGGACGTCGTCGCGGCAGCCCTGGCCGACGTCCGTCGCGGCGTCGTCCTCTCCACGCCGAGCCTGCGCTACCGGGCCGCAGCCGCGGTCGCCCGCGTCGCGCCGCGGTCGGCGATCCGTGCATTCGGCCGCTACCGCAAGTCGCTGCAGGACCAGGAGCCCGCGGCGCCCGACGTGGCCCCCGAGCGGTCCTGACCACCGCGGGCCGGACTCGTTACCCTGGCGACCCGTGAGCCCCGACACCCCGACCGGCCCCGCCTCCACCCGCGACCAGCTGCGCGACCTGATCCGTGACCTCGCCGTCGTGCACGGCCGCGTCACGCTCGCCTCCGGCCGGGAGGCCGACTACTACGTCGACCTGCGCCGCGTGACGCTGCACCACCGCGCCGCCCCGCTGATCGGCCACGTCCTGCTGGACCGCCTCGAGGACGTCG
>NCKG01000044.1:0-10629 GCA_002279095.1 Cellulomonas sp. 14-74-6 | reverse complement strand
CGCTGACCAGCGCCTTGAGCGGGGCGGTGTAGACGGAGCGCCGGCCGGCAGCGAAGGCGACGAAGTGCGCCGCCGCGGCGATGAGCGACTTGCCCGACCCGGTCGGCGTGGAGACGATCACGTGCTCGCCGCTGACCAGGGCGAGCAGCGCCTCCTCCTGGTGCGGGTACAGGGCCAGGCCCTGGTCCGCCGCCCAGCCGCTGAACGCCGCGTAGAGGGCGTCCGGGTCATGGGGATCCGCGGGCACCCGGTCGACGAGGCGCTGACCCGGTGCTGCGACGGTCACCCGTCCAGTGTCCCACGGCGCCCCACATCCCAGATCGTGGTACGCATTGTTCCGTCTCTTGAAACGGAAGCCCTCGTGACGCCTACGATGGCGTGTGTCCACCTCCACGCACCCGGACGTGTACGTCCACGGCCACCAGGAGAGCGTCCTGCGGTCGCACCGTTGGCGCACCGCCGAGAACTCCGCGGGCTACCTCCTGCCGTCGCTCGAGCCGGGCCAGAGCCTGCTCGACGTCGGGTGCGGGCCGGGCACCATCACGCTCGACCTCGCCGACCGGCTGGCGCCGGGCGCGGTGGTCGGCGTCGACTCCTCGGCCGCCGTCGTGGACATCGCCCGCGAGGCGGCGCGCGAGCGGGGAACCACCAACGTCGAGTTCCGCAGCGCGGACGCGTACGAGCTGCCGTTCGAGGACGGCTCGTTCGACGTGGTGCACGCCCACCAGCTGCTGCAGCACCTCACCGACCCGGTCGCCGCCCTGCGCGAGATGCGGCGGGTGGCCCGTCCCGGTGGTCTGGTCGCCGTGCGAGACTCCGACTACGCCGGCATGACGTGGTTCCCGCGGTCGGCCGGTCTCGACGAGTGGCAGGCGCTCTACCACGAGGTCACCTCGGCGCTCGGCGCTGAGGCGGACGCCGGGCGGCACCTGCTCGCCTGGGTGCGCGAGGCCGGGTTCGACCCCGACGGCATCGCGCCCGGTGCCGGTGTCTGGTCGTACTCGACGCCGCACGACCGGCGCTGGTGGGCCGGTCTGTGGGCGGAGCGGTGCGTGACGTCGAACTTCGCCGCGCAGGCGGTGCAGCACGGGCTCGCGGACGAGGTGGGCCTGGAGCTGCTGGCGGACGCATGGCGGGAGTGGGGCGAGCAGGAGGACGGCTGGTTCGCCGTGCTGCACGGCGAGGTGCTCGCCCGCGCCTGAGCGGCGCGGGTGCCCGTCGGCCCGGGCTCGTGGGCCTGGTTAGGGTTGCCCCGTGCGCATCGCCAGGTTCACCACCGGCGGGGATCCCCGCTTCGCCCTCGTCGAAGGGGCTCCCGGTGACGAGGAGCTCGTCGTCATCGCGGGCGACCCGATCTTCACGCCCGTCCAGGCGACCGGTGAGCGGATCCCGCTCGCCGACGAGGGCGTGCGCCTGCTCGCACCGGTGATCCCGCGGTCCAAGATCGTCGGCGTCGGCCGCAACTACGCCGAGCACGCCGCCGAGCACGGCGTGGAGGTGCCCACCTCGCCGCTGCTGTTCCTCAAGCCGAACACCTCGGTGATCGGCCCGGACGACCCGATCGTGCTGCCGGACTGGTCGCAGCAGGTGGAGCACGAGGCGGAGCTCGCCGTGGTGATCGGCAAGGTCACCAAGGACGTGAGCCCCGAGCACGCCCTGGAGAAGGTGTTCGGCTTCACGGTCGCCAACGACGTGACGGCGCGCGACATCCAGCGCACCGACTCGCAGTGGGCACGCGCCAAGGGCTTCGACTCCTCGTGCCCGCTGGGACCGTGGATCGTGCCGGGCCTCGACGTGGACGACCTGGCAGTCAGCGCGCGGGTCAACGGCGAGACCCGACAGTCCGACCGGACCTCGCAGATGGTGTTCGACGTCGCGTACCTGGTCAGCTACGTCTCCGAGGTGTTCACCCTGCTGCCGGGCGACGTGATCCTCACCGGCACCCCGGCGGGTGTGGGACCGCTGAACCACCGAGACGTGGTCGAGGTCGAGATCGAGGAGATCGGCGTGCTGCGCAACCCGGTGCTGCGCCGGTGAGCGAGCGAACCGTCGCCGAGCCGCCCGCTGGCGCGGCGGCCGCGCCGACCACCGTCGAGATGTGGACCGACGGTGCCTGCAAGGGCAACCCGGGACGCGGTGGCTGGGGCGTTCTGATGCGCTACGGCGACCACGAGCGCGAGCTCTTCGGCGGCGAGGCGCTCACCACCAACAACCGCATGGAGCTGACCGCGGTGATCGAGGGGCTGCGCGTGCTGACCCGGCCCTGCACCGTCACGCTGCACGTCGACTCCCAGTACGTGATGAACGGCGTGACCAAGTGGATCGCCGGCTGGAAGCGCAACGGCTGGAAGACCGGTGCCAAGCAGCCGGTGAAGAACCAGGACCTGTGGCAGGAGCTCGACGCCGAGCTTGCGCGCCACAAGGTGAGCTGGACGTGGGTGCACGGCCACCGCGGAGACCCCGGGAACGAGCGGGCGGACCAGCTGGCGAACAAGGGTGTGCCGGCGGCCTGACCGGCGTCGGGGGGTGCGCGGGCGCCTCGATAGGCTTGTCCGGTGACCCCTACGAGCCCGATCCGCGTCCGTTTCTGCCCGTCACCGACCGGAACCCCGCACGTGGGCCTGATCCGCACGGCGCTGTTCAACTGGGCGTACGCGCGGCACGTCGGCGGCACGTTCGTCTTCCGCATCGAGGACACGGACCCGGCCCGCGACTCGGAGGAGAGCTACCAGCAGCTGCTCGAGGCGCTGCGCTGGCTCGGCCTGGACTGGGACGAGGGCGTCGAGGTCGGTGGCCCCTACGAGCCCTACCGGCAGTCGCAGCGGATGGACGTCTTCGCGGACGTCGCCCGGCGGCTGCTCGAGGGCGGGTACGCGTACGAGTCCTTCTCGACGCCGGAGGAGATCGAGGCGCGGCACCGCGCGGCGGGGCGGGACCCCAAGCTCGGGTACGACGGGTTCGACCGTGAGCTGTCCGACGAGCAGAAGGCCGCCTACCGGGCCGAGGGTCGCGAGCCGGTGCTGCGGCTGCGGATGCCGGACGAGGACGTCACGTTCGACGACCTGATCCGCGGCGAGGTGACGTTCCGCGCTGGGTCGGTGCCGGACTACGTGATCGTCCGGGCCAACGGCTTCCCGCTGTACCCCCTGGTCAACCCGGTGGACGACGCGTTGATGGGCATCACGCACGTGCTGCGCGGCGAGGACCTGCTGTCGTCGACACCCCGGCAGGTGGTCCTGTACCAGGCGCTGCTCGACCTCGGTATCGCCACCGTCATGCCGCAGTTCGGCCACCTGCCGTACGTGATGGGCGAGGGCAACCGCAAGCTGTCGAAGCGTGACCCCGAGTCGAACCTCTTCCTGCACCGGGAGCGCGGATTCACTCCCGAGGGCCTGCTCAACTACCTGGCGCTGCTCGGCTGGTCCATCTCGCCGGACCACGACGTGTTCAGCGTGCAGGAGATGGTCGAGGCCTTCGACATCGCGAACGTCAACCCGAACCCCGCCCGGTTCGACCTGAAGAAGGCCGAGGCGATCAACGCCGCGCACGTGCGCCTGCTGCAGCCCGACGACTTCCGCGACCGGCTGGTGCCGTACCTGCACGCCGCCGGGCTGGTGGCTGCGGCGACCTTCGCCGAGCTGCCCGCGGACCGGCAGGGCGTGCTGACGGCCGCGGCGCCGCTGGTGCAGACGCGCATGACGCTGCTGGGGGAGGCCGTCGGCATGCTCGGCTTCCTGTTCGTCGGCGACGACGCGGTGGTGGTCGAGGACGATGCGCGCTCCGGGCTGAAGGACGATGCGAGCGCGATCCTCGACGCGGCCGTGGCCGCGCTGACGGCGCTGCCCGCCGACGGCTTCACCACGGCGGCGACCCAGGACGCGCTGCAGGCGGCGCTGATCGACGGCCTCGGCCTCAAGCCCCGGCTGGCCTACACACCGCTGCGCGTCGCGCTGACCGGTCGGCGGGTGTCGCCGCCGCTGTTCGAGTCGATGGAGATCCTCGGCCGCGACGCCACGCTGGCGCGTCTGGCGACGCTGCGGGCGGCGCTGTGACGGCTGCCGCGCCGCGCGCGGGCGCACGGCTGGACGGCGTGCTGTTCGACATCGACGACACCCTGGTGGACACCCGCGGCGCGTTCCGCGCCGCGTTCGAGGTGATCGCCCACCGCTACCTGCCCGAGCTGCCGCCCGATCGGCTGCCGGAGGTGCTGGCGACCTGGCGGGCCGACGCCAGCGGCCACTACCGGGCGTACACCCGCGGGGAGACGGGTCACCGCGAGCAGCGCATGGCGCGGGCGAACGAGCTGCACGCGCTGTTCGGCGGCCCGGAGCTGGACGACGCCGCCTTCGAGGCGTGGGACCAGGTGTTCGAGGGCGGGTTCACCGCGGCCTGGGCCGCCCACCCGGAGGCGTCCGCGGTGATCGACCACCTGCTGGCGGCGGGACTGCAGGTCGGCGCCCTGTCGAACGCGCACGTCGCCTACCAGACCGACAAGCTGGCGCGGACCGGCTTCCTCGACCGGGTCCCGATGCTGGTGGGGATCGACACGCTCGGCATCGGCAAACCGGACGCGTCGGTGTTCCTCGAGGCCTGCCGACTGCTCGGCACCGAGGCCGCACGCACCGCCTACGTGGGCGACGAGCTCGACGTCGACGCGGTGGCGGCTGCCGAGGCGGGCCTGCTCGGCGTCTGGGTGGACCGCCCGGGTGGGCGGCGCGCCCCGGTGTCCGAGCAGCAGATCGCCGACGCGGACGTGCTGGTGATCCACAGCCTTGCGGAGCTGCCCGAGGCGCTCGGCGTCTGAGCGGACCGGTCAGCGGCGGGGCAGACCCGGTCAGCGACCGGGCAGCGGGTCCAGCAGCTCGAGCACCTCGTCGTGCAGGCGTCCGTTGGTCACCAGCGCGGAGCCGCCGAGCGGGCCGGGCACGCCGCGCACCGAGGTGAACCGCCCGCCCGCCTCGGTGACGATCGGCACCAGGGCCGCCATGTCGTGCAGCGCCAGCTCCGGCTCCGCCGAGACGTCCACGGCGCCCTCCGCGACGAGCACGTGCGACCAGAAGTCGCCGTAGGCGCGGGTGCGCCACACCTTCCGGGTGAGGTCGAGGAAAGCCGGCAGCCGGCCGTGCTCCTCCCAGCCCGAGAGGCTGGAGTAGGAGAGCGACGCGTCGGCGAGCCGGTCGACGGCGGAGACGCGGATCTGCCGTGCAGCGGCCAGCGACCGTCCCGTCCAGGCGCCCGAGCCGGTGGCGGCCCACCAGCGCCGGTTCAGTGCGGGGGCGCTGACCACACCCACCACCACGTCGTCACCCTCCATCAGTGCGAGGAGCGTCGCCCACACCGGGACGCCCCGCACGAAGTTCTTGGTGCCGTCGATCGGGTCCACCACCCAGCGTCGCGGCCCGTGGCCCGTGTCCGCCAGTTCCTCGCCGTGCACGGCGTCCCGGGGCCGCGTCCGCGACAGCTGGGAGCGGACCAGCTCCTCCGCCGAGCGGTCCGCATCCGTGACCGGCGTCAGGTCGGGCTTCGTCTCGACGTGCAGGTCCTGGGCGCGGAACCGCTCCATGGTCAGCGCGTCCACCTGGTCGGCGATCACGTGGGCCAGTCGCAGGTCGTCGTCGTACCCGGGGCGCGAGCCCATCGTGGAGTCCCTCCGGTCGGCGGCACCGGTCGGCCGCGTCGCCGTCACGCTAGCGCGCCGGGTGGGGGGCCCAGGGCGCCGGTCCGGCGCGGCGTGTCAGCGTTCGGTGCGGTCGTCCGGGTCGGCGGTGCCCGTGCGCGCCGCGAGCAGGCGGCGGAACGAGTCGAGCCGCGCGGCACGGGCGGCACGTACGGCGTCGTCCGGCGCGGCGGACACCCAGTCGTCCAGTGCGCAGTCGGGGGCCTCGGCGGCGTGCGAGCACCCGCGCGGACAGGCCTGCGCCACCTCGGCCAGGTCGGCGAACGCCGCGAGCAGGTGGGCCGGTTCCACGTGGGCGAGGCCGAACGAGCGCACCCCGGGCGTGTCGACCACCCACGTGACGGCCCCGTCGCCCGGGACCCGCAGCGCGATCGCCGAGGAGGAGGTGTGCCGGCCGCGTCCCGTGGTGTCGTTCACCGCGCCCGTCGCGCGGTACGCCCCGGGCACCAGGGCGTTCACCAGCGTGGACTTGCCCACGCCCGAGTGGCCGACGAGCACCGACACCTTGCCCGCGAGCGCCGCGCGGACGTCCTCGAGGCCGGACACCAGCCGGTCGCCGTCCATGCCGGTCACCAGCACCCGGACGCCCACGGGCGTGTACATCGCGCTGAGGGGCGCCGGGTCGGCCAGGTCGGCCTTCGTCAGCATCAGCACCGCCGACATGCCGGCGTCGTACGCCGCCACGACGCACCGGTCGATCATCCGCGGACGGGGTTCGGGGTCGGCGAGCGCCGTGACGATCACCAGCTGGTCCGCGTTCGCGACGATGACGCGCTCGACGGGGTCGGTGTCGTCGGCCGTCCGGCGCAGCACCGTCCGGCGTTCCCCGATGCGCACGATGCGGGCCAGCGTGCCCGCGTCGCCGGACGTGTCGCCGACGACGTCGACCAGGTCGCCCGGCACCACGCGCTCGCGGCCGAGCTCGCGTGCCTTCATCGCCACCACGGGCTGCTCGTCGGGACCGCCCGGGTCCACCAGCACCGCGTACCGGCCGCGGTCCACGCCGGTGACCATGCCCACGCGGGCGTCGGCGTGCTCGGGCCGCTGCTTGGTCCGCGGCCGCGACCCGCGACCGGGGCGGACCCGGACGTCGGACTCGTCGTACCGCCGCACCGTCATCAGGCAGGCGTCCCGTTCCCGGCCAGCATCGCGGTCCACATCCCGACGAAGTCGGGGATCGTCTTGGCGGTGGTCGCGACGTCGTCCACCTCGACCCCCGGGACCGCCAGCCCGATCAGCGCACCGGCGGTCGCCATCCGGTGGTCGGCGTAGCTGTGCCAGGCCCCGCCCGTCAGGGGGCGCGGGGTGATGACCAGTCCGTCCGACGTCTGCTCGGCCCGTCCGCCGAGGCCGGTGATCTCGGCGGCCAGCGCCGCCAGACGGTCCGTCTCGTGGCCGCGCATGTGCCCGATCCCGCGCAGCCGCGTCGGGGAGTCGGCGAGGACCGCCAGCGCGGCCACCGTCGTGGCGAGCTCCGACGCCGCACGCAGGTCGAGGTCGACGCCGTGCACGGCGCCCGTGCCGCCGACCGTCAGCACGTCGCCCACGAGCGTCGCGGTGCCGCCCATGCTCGTCAGGATGTCCGGCAGCAGGGCTCCGGGCTGGGTGGTGGTCGCAGGCCAGCCCGGCACGGACACCGTCCCACCGGTGACCAGCGCGGCGGCCAGGAACGGTGCGGCGTTCGACAGGTCCGGCTCCACCCGGACGTCCCGCCCCTCGATCGCGCCCGGCAGCACCTGCCAGATCGCCGGCCGGGAGTCGTCGACCCGCACGCCGGCGGCGCGCAGCACCTCGACCGTCATCTCGATGTGCGGCAGGGACGGCAGCGTCGGTCCGGTGTGCCGCACCGTCAGCCCGTCCCGGTAGCGCGCACCGGCCAGCAGCAGCCCGGAGACGAACTGGCTGGAGCCGCTGGCGTCGACGTCCACCCGACCGCCGTCCACCGCGCCGTACCCCCGCACCGTGAACGGGAGCCGACCGGGTTCACCCTGCTGCTCGACGTGCACGCCGAGCGCCCGCAGGGCGTCCAGCACGGGCCCCATCGGCCGCACGCGCGCCTGCGCGTCACCGTCGAAGTGCACGGTTCCGTCGGCCAGCGCGGCAACGGGCGGCAGGAACCGCATCACCGTGCCGGCCAGGCCGCACTCCACCGTCACACCGCCCAGCACGGGACCGGGGTCCACCAGCCAGTCCCCGTCCTCCTCGACCACGCGGCTGCCCAGGGCGCCGAGGGCTGCCGCCATCAAGCGGGTGTCGCGGGACTGCAGCACACCGTGCAGACGGCTCGGCCCGGAGGCGAGCGCCGCGAGGACCAGGTACCGGTTGGACAAGGACTTGGAGCCTGGGACCTCGACGACCGCGTCGAGCGGACCGACGGCGGACGGTGCTGGCCAGGGCGCTGGCCGGGGGGCGTCGGTCATGGCTGCAGGGTACCGGCGGGGTCGTCCGGCTCAGCGGCCGGTCCGCGCCGCCCGTCAGTCGTCGGCCGTCGCCTCGCGCACCGCGTCCTTCACGGCCGCACGGGTGTCCCAGGCGTTCTGCCAGCGCCACGCGAGCCCCGGGCGACCCTCGTGGTCGGCCGCCGCGAGCAGCGCACCGCCCGTGGCCGACACCGCGGACCAGAACCGGCGTCGCCGCACGGCTCTCGCGCTCGGCTGGTCGAGGGTGGCCACCGTCACGCCGCGGCCGGCCGGGTCGTTGACCAGGGCGACCGGTGCCGCAAGGGCGGCGAGCGCCAGCGCGGAGGTCCGCGGCGCCCGCCCGGTCGCCAGCATCCCGGCCGCGACCAGCATCGCGGCGCCGTGCAGCCGCACCGCGGTCGTCAGCTGCCGGTCGCTCAGCTCACGGCCGAGCGCCTGGTCGAGCACGGCCTGCACGTCGACGCCGTACCGGTCGTCGAGCACCCGCTCTGCGCCGCTGAGGTGCGCGTACCGCGCCAGGCGTGCCCGGAGGGCCGTCACGCCGTCCCGCGCCGCGGTCGCGTGGGAGGAGGGATGCCGCACGGCGTCCAGCCCCTCGACCAGGAACCACGAGGCGAACATCGGACGGGCGACGCGGCGCAGCAGCACGGCAGACCTCCTCGGGACCGGGCACCGACGCCGGTGCGTACGTCCACGCTAGCGCCGGGGGAATGACCCCGCCGGGCGCCGGTGTTGCAGCCACCATGACGTGTGTGCTCGACCGCCCCCGTGCGGCAGACCGCTCCACGGACGAGGTGCTCGGCATCCCACCGGTCGCGACGCCGGCCGTGTGGGCCCCGTACTCGGCGGACGTCCAGGTGCGACGGCTAGGCTCGGCGCCGATGAGCGACGACACCACGCGGGCGCCCCAGGGCGAGGGCGACTCCGCGCGCGCCGAGCGGTTCGAGGCCGAGGCCCTGGTCTACCTGGACCAGCTGTACGGCGCTGCCCTGCGGATGACGCGCAACCCGGCGGATGCCGAGGACCTGGTGCAGGAGACGTTCGCCAAGGCGTTCGCGGCGTTCCACCAGTACCGGCCCGGGACCAACCTCAAGGCGTGGCTGTACCGCATCCTCACCAACACCTACATCAACTCCTACCGCAAGAAGCAGCGGGAGCCGCAGCAGTCCCACGCCGAGGAGGTCGAGGACTGGCAGCTGGCCCGCGCGGAGTCGCACACGTCGACCGGGCTGCGCTCGGCCGAGGCCGAGGCGCTCGACCACCTGCCCGACTCGGACGTCAAGGACGCCCTCCAGCGCCTGCCGGAGGACTTCCGGATGGCCGTGTACTACGCGGACGTCGAGGGCTTCGCGTACAAGGAGATCGCCGAGATCATGGGCACTCCCATCGGAACAGTGATGTCCCGGCTGCACCGTGGTCGGGCACAGCTGCGCGAGCTGCTGCACGACTACGCCCGCGACCGCGGGCTGGTGCCGAGCGGCCCCGCCGCACCGGAGGCATGACGATGACGCACCTGCAACCGGACGACGAGGCCCGGCCCGAGCTCGATCAGCAGCCGCACGTCGAGGACGACCCCTGCGCGGCGGCCGTCGAGCGCCTCTGGTCGTACGTCGACCACGAGCTCGAGGTCAGCGAGGCCGACGAGCTGCGCGAGCACCTCGCCGAGTGCACGCCGTGCCTCGAGGAGTACGGGATCGACGTGGTGCTCAAGACGGTCGTGCGTCGCGGCTGCCAGGAGTCGGCGCCGGAGACGCTGCGCGTCAGGATCCACCAGGCGTTGCTGCGCGGCGGGGCCGAGCCGCAGGCCTGACGCCACGGCCTGACGCTCCCGCGCCGCGGCGCGCCTGGTCCGCGGACGGTCAGCGGGAGCAGGGACGACGAAGGCCCCGACCGGACGGTCGGGGCCTCGCGTGCATCACGGCTCAGGCGTTGGGGCGCTTGCCGTGGTTGGCGGCGCTGCCGGCGCGGGACTTGCGCTTGCGACCACGCTTGCTCATCGGGTTCTCTCCTCGGCTGGGGGTACGGCTGCGGCGCACGGCGGTGCGCGACGTCGTCGTCCATCGTCCCACACCGGACGAGGAGGCTCGTTCGCGGCGAGGGTCGGGTGCCTGCGCCGCCGGCGGGGGCTCAAGTCGGCGAGCCCGCCAGCCGATGATCGCAGGGTGAGCGCGCAGATCCAGTCCGTCATCCCGTTCCTGCACGCGCTGGCCAGCACGGGCGGCTCCGACCTGCACTGCAAGGTCGGTTCGGCGCCGCGCGTCCGCGTGGACGGCCGGCTGCGCAAGCTGCAGGCGCCCGAGCTCACCCCTGCGGACACCGAGCGGATGCTCGAGGAGGTGCTGCCGGACGACCTCGTCGAGGTGTTCCGGCGCTCCCGCGAGGCCGACTTCGCCTACTCGCTGCCCGGGGTGGGGCGGTTCCGGGTCAACGCCTACCAGGCCCGCGGGACGTACGGGCTCGTCTTCCGGCGCGTCGCCGTGGGCGCCCAGTCGCTGAGCGAGCTGGGGCTGCCCGAGGTGGTGGGGGAACTGG
>NCKG01000334.1:0-1631 GCA_002279095.1 Cellulomonas sp. 14-74-6 | reverse complement strand
CGCGACCGGTTCTGGGCGGAGGACCACGACGCGTTCGACACCCTGTGGACGGCGCTCGAGGTGCTCACCCGCGTGATGGCGCCGCTCGCGCCCCTGGTGACCGAAGAGGTGTGGCGCGGCCTGACCGGGCAGCGCTCGGTGCACCTGACCGACTGGCCGACGCAGGTGCCCGGCGGGCACGGTGCCGACCAGGACCTGGCCGCCGTCGTCGACCAGGTGCGCTCCGCGGTGTCGACGGCGCTGGGCCTGCGCAAGGCGCACCAGCTGCGCGTGCGGCAGCCGCTGCGGTCGCTGACCGTCGCGGTGGCGAACCCGTCGGCGGCGCAGCCGTACGCCGACCTGGTCGCGGCGGAGCTCAACGTCAAGCGCGTCGAGCTGGTGGCCGACGACGAGGACGCGGCCGGCCGGTTCGGCATCACCCAGCGCCTCGCGGTGAACGCCCGGGCCGCCGGCCCACGTCTGGGCAAGGGCGTGCAGACCGCGATCCGCGCCGCCAAGGCCGGGTCGTGGCGGTCGACCGACGACGGTGTGGTGGTCACCCTGGAGGACGGCACCGACGTGCCGCTGCTGCCCGCCGAGTACGACCTGACCACCGTGGTGGACGGTGCCGCCGGCGGGGACGTCGCCGCTGCGGTGCTGCCCGGCGGAGGCGGGTTCGTGGTGCTGGACCTTGCGCTCGACGACGCGCTGCTCGCCGAGGGGTACGCCCGGGACGTGGTCCGCGCGGTGCAGGACGCCCGCAAGGCGGCCGGGCTACGGGTCAGCGACCGGATCGACCTGCGCCTGCAGGTGCCGGCCGACCAGGTGGCCGCCGTCGAGGCGCACCGCGAGTTCGTCGCCCGCGAGACCCTGGCCACCTCGTTCGAGGTGACGCCCGGCGACGAGCTCACCGTCCAGGTCAGCCGGGTGGAGGCATGAGCCGCCGGAGTTCGTCGGGCGCCGACCACCGCCGCGACCAGCAGGCCGAGGCCGCCCGGCAGGAGGCCGACCGGATCTACGCCGAGATCGTCGCCCGCGCACCGGAGCACGAGATCGACCCGACGCTCGACCGGGTCCGGCAGGTGTGCGAGCTGCTCGGCGACCCGCAGGACGCCTACCGGGTGGTGCACCTGACCGGCACCAACGGCAAGACGTCCACCGCGCGCATGGTCGAGCGGCTGCTGCGCGAGCACGGGCTGCGCACCGGCCGGTTCACCAGTCCGCACCTGACGCGGGTCAACGAGCGCATCGCGATCGACGGCGAGCCGATCAGCGACGAGCAGTTCGTCGCGGTGTGGAACGACGTGGCGCCGTACGTCGAGCTGGTCGACCAGCGGTCGGCGGAGGCCGGCGGCCCGCGGCTGTCGTTCTTCGAGGTGTTCACCGTGATGGCGTTCGCGGCCTTCGCGGACGCCCCCGTGGACGTCGCGGTCGTCGAGGTCGGCATGGGCGGCCTCTGGGACTCCACCAACGTCGTCCACTCGCAGGTGCAGGTGATCACGCCGGTCGCCATGGACCACGAGCGCTACCTCGGCCACACCCTCGCCGAGATCGCCACCCAGAAGGCCGGGATCATCGAGGACGGCGGCACGGTGGTGGTCTCGCAGCAGGCCGAGCCGGCCGAGGCGGTGATCGAGGCGGCGGCTGCCGAG
>NCKG01000333.1:0-1635 GCA_002279095.1 Cellulomonas sp. 14-74-6 | reverse complement strand
CTCCTCCAGGTTCGGTCCTCGTGGGCGTGACGAGGCTAGCGGGTGGCCGATCACCCGACGCCGTACGCTGCTGGTCCCAGGGGTGGGCGCGGTCCGGTGGTAGAACGGGCTCTGAGGCATCGAACTGATTTCGTTGTGCGTTTCGCTCTTGACTCGCGGCGTCCCGGCGGCGACTCTTCAGTGGCAACTGTCACCTGCTGTCTGGAATTGTCGCCGTGGCGAAAAGTCCGATTTATCGTGTCTGTCTGCTTCTTGCCGCCGTGGTCACCGGCACCGTGGTGCAAGGCGTGCCGCAAGGCGCGCACGCCGTCGACGTCCCCGTCGTGAGCACCCCCGCGTCCGGCACGCCCGCCGGGGCCACCCCGGCGCCCGACGGCGACCCCGGTGCGACGGTCCGCGAGACGCCGGTGGTGGTCGCGGCCACGCCGTCGCCGACCCCGGCGCCGACCGCCCTCAGTGCGGCACCCACGCCGAGTGCGAGCCCGACGGCCGCGCCGGTCGACCCGGTGAAGAGCCCCGTGGTTGCGGACCGTCCCTCGACCGGCGGTCGGGTCGAGACGCCGCCGCTGACCGTCGACCCGACCCAGGTGCAGACCGTCGGCCTCACGTGGCCGACGAACGTGCCGGCGTCCGAGCTGGCGCCCCAGATCCGCACGGGCTCCCACGGGCAGTGGAGCGCCTGGCAGCCGTTCGACGCGGGCGACTCGGCACCCGACAGCGGTTCGGCGGACGCGCGCCACCAGACCCGGGCGGGGACCGACTCGGTCTGGGTCGGCGGCGCGGACGCGCTGCAGATCTCCTTCAAGGCGAGCAGCAAGGCGTCCGCTGCGGACGTGCGCCTCGCGCTCGTCGGCTCCAGCCCGACGTCGACGACGACGGCGAGCCCCGCCGCCTACCGGACGTCGAGGTCCGGAATGGTCCGCTCGGACGTCGTGGCACCCACGATCGTCACGCGTGACGAGTGGGGCGCTCGGCCCCAGATGTGCACGCCGGACGTGGCGCCGGCCCTCGTCGGCGCCGTGGTGCACCACACCGCGAACGCGAACACCTACACCACGATGGCCGAGGCGGAGCAGCAGATCCGGAACGACCAGGCGTACCACATCGACTCCCGCGGCTGGTGCGACATCGGCTACAACTTCGTGGTCGACAAGTGGGGAAACATCTACGAGGGCCGCGCCAACAGCATGACCCAGGCCGTGGTGGGCGTTCACGCCGGTGGTTTCAACACCGGAACCTTGGGGGTTGCGATGCTCGGGACCTTCTCGACGGAGACGCCCAGCGCGGCCATGGTGTACGCCGTCGGGCGCATCATCGGCTGGCGTCTGGGCGCGTACGGGATCGACCCGAACGGCACCTACCAGCAGTACACGTCCGGCGGTGAGACGTCGCGGTACGCGAACCAGACGGTGACGCTGCCACGCGTGATGGGCCACCGGGACGTCGACTACACCGAGTGCCCGGGCGACCAGGGGTACGCCGCGCTCGGCACCATCCGGGCGACGGCCGCGGCGACCAGCTCGGCGCAGCGCTATGCGGCGGCGCGGTCGTTGGTGCGGGCGTTGTACGTGGATCTGTTGGGTCGTGAGGGTGAGCCGGCTGGGGTCGAGGGTTGGGCTGGTCTGGTGGTGTCGG
>NCKG01000043.1:0-10681 GCA_002279095.1 Cellulomonas sp. 14-74-6 | reverse complement strand
GGCTCTGCACGTGCGGCTGGCCGACGAGGCGTACTCGCTCGGCGGCGCCCGCGCCGCGGACACCTACCTCGACTCGGCCAAGCTGCTCGACGTCGCCCGGCGCGCCGGTGCCGACGCCGTGCACCCCGGCTACGGCTTCCTCTCCGAGAACGCCGCGTTCGCGCAGGCCGTGATCGACGCCGGGCTGGTGTGGATCGGTCCGCCGCCTGCGGCGATCGAGTCGCTCGGCGACAAGGTGAGCGCGCGGCACATCGCGCAGCGTGCCGGGGCCCCGCTGGTGGCCGGCACGCCGGACCCGGTGTCCGGTCCGGCCGAGGTGCACGCGTTCGCCGCCGAGCACGGGCTGCCCGTCGCGATCAAGGCGGCGTTCGGCGGCGGCGGGCGCGGCCTGAAGGTGGCCCGCACGGACGACGAGATCGACGAGCTGTTCGAGTCGGCGGTGCGCGAGGCGGTCGCCGCCTTCGGCCGTGGCGAGTGCTTCGTCGAGCGCTACCTGGACCGGCCCCGGCACGTGGAGACGCAGTGCCTGGCCGACCAGCACGGGACGGTCGTCGTCGTCTCCACCCGCGACTGCTCGCTGCAGCGCCGCCACCAGAAGCTGGTGGAGGAGGCGCCCGCACCCTTCGTCACCGCGGAGCAGCACGACGAGCTGGTCCGGGCGTCGATCGCCATCATGCGCGAGGCGGGCTACGTCGGCGCCGGCACCTGCGAGTTCCTGCTCGCGGCCGACGGCACCATCTCGTTCCTCGAGGTGAACACCCGCCTGCAGGTGGAGCACCCGGTCAGCGAGGAGGTCAGCGGCATCGACCTGGTCCGCGAGCAGCTGCGGGTCGCCGCCGGCGAGCCGCTGGGCTACGACTCGGTGCCGACCCGCGGCCACTCGATCGAGTTCCGCCTCAACGGCGAGGACCCGGCCGCCGGCTTCCTGCCCGCCCCCGGCCGGATCAGCACGCTGCGGTTCCCCTCCGGTCCGGGGGTCCGCGTCGACTCCGGCGTGGTCGAGGGCGACACGGTGTCCGGCGCCTTCGACTCGATGATCGCCAAGCTGATCGTCACCGGCGCCGACCGCCGCCAGGCGATCGAGCGGGCGCGCCGCGCGCTGTCCGAGCTCGAGGTGGTGGGCATCCCGACGGTGGTGCCGTTCCACCGGGCCGTGCTGCACACCGAGGAGTTCGCGCCGGCCGACCCGGCGCAGCCGTTCACGGTGCACACCCGCTGGATCGAGACCGAGTTCGCGGACCGCCTCGCGACCCTGGTACCGGCCGCCCCGAGGGCGACCGCCGACGACGAGGACGACGAGCCGGACGCGCTGGAGCGCGTGGTGGTCGAGGTCGGCGGCAAGCGCCTCGAGGTGGTCCTCCCCGCCGCACTGGCCGGCGGGCGCACCGGCCCCCGCGGCCGCGCGGCGCTGCCGACCGCACGCCGGCCGGTCCGTCGGGCTGCGGCCGCCAAGCCGGGCGGGACCACGCTGACGTCGCCGATGCAGGGCACCATCGTCAAGGTCGCCGTCGCGGAGGGCAGCCAGGTGGCCGAGGGTGACCTGGTGGTGGTACTCGAGGCGATGAAGATGGAGCAGCCCCTGCTCGCGCACCGCGCGGGCACCGTGACGGCGCTCAGCGCCGGGGTGGGGTCCAGCGTCTCCGCCGGCACCGCCATCTGCGAGATCGTCGGCTGACCGCGTGACGGACGCAGCGGTGCCGCCGCGTGACCGGCTGCACCGCCAGCCCGGCGACGGCTGGGTGGACTGCCGCTGCGGGCGTCGGCACTGGGGGCTGTTCGGCGCCGCCGGCCTGCTGCTCGTCCGGCGCAGCGCCGACGGACACCCGACCCACGTCGTGCTGCAGCACCGCGCCACCTGGAGCGACCAGGGCGGGACGTGGGCGCTCCCCGGCGGAGCGATCGCTCCCGGGGAGTCGGCCGTGGCGGGCGCCCTGCGGGAGGCGCACGAGGAGGCGGGCATCGACCCGTCCGCCGTGGCGGTGCGCGGTGAGCACGTGCTGGCGCACCCGGACTGGTCGTACACGACGGTGCTCGCCGACGAGGCGGGACGTGTGGTGCCCGCGGTGACCGATGCCGAGAGCGCGGCGGTCGAGTGGGTGCCGGTGGACCAGGTGACGGCGCGACCGCTGCTGACGGCCTTCGCCGATGCATGGCCGGAGCTGCGCGCACGCATCGGCGGCTGAGCCCGCGAGCACCACCCGCGGTGAGATCCCCTTGTCGGCGCCGCCGCACGTCCGGTTAGGGTAGGCATACCTAACCCACCTGACGCGGTCGTGCCGCGCCGTCGACGAGGAGCAACATGCCCCGCCGCCCCCTCAGCCGTGCCCCGTTCGCGCTGGCCGCAGTCGCTGCCGTGCTCACCGTCGCCGCCTGCGTCCCGAACCAGCCGGCGGCCGGCGGCCCCACCACCACCGGGACCCGCACGGTCTCGGTCAGCTCGACCGCGGACGCGTGCCGCCTGTCCGCCACCGAGACGACCGCCGGCACCCTCACCTTCCAGGTGCGCAACGACGGTGCGGAGGTGACCGAGTTCTACCTGCTCGGCTCGGACGGCCTGCGCGTGGTGGCGGAGGCCGAGAACATCGGTCCGGGGCTGTCCCGGGACCTCGTCGTGCGCCTCGAGCCGGGCACCTACCGCACGGCGTGCAAGCCGGGGATGACGGGGGACGGCATCCAGGCACCGTTCACGGTCGTCGGCGCGGCCGCGACGGTGGACGCGCGCCGCGCGGAGGTGCTGTCGGCGGCACAGACGTCGTACGTCGCCTACATCCGCGACGAGGTCGGCCAGCTCGTGAGCGCCACCCGCCGGTTCGCCGACGCCTACACCGCCGGCGACGACGCGACGGCGCGCACGCTGTACGCCCCGACCCGGGTGCACTGGGAGCGGGTGGAACCCGTCGCCGAGTCGTTCGGGGACATCGACCCGCTGCTCGACCCGCGGCAGGCCGACCTGACGGCGGGGCAGGCCTGGACCGGCTGGCACCTGCTGGAGAAGGACCTGTGGGCGCCCGACGCCGCAGCGAACGGCGGCGCGCCGTACGTCCCGCTGACCGCCGCGGAGCGCCGGTCGGCCGCCGACCAGCTGGTCGCGACCACGCAGCAGCTGATGGACCGCGTGACGGCCGCGGACTTCACCGTCGAGGCGTCCCGGATCGCCAACGGTGCCAAGGAGCTGCTCGACGAGGTGGCGACCGGCAAGGTCACGGGCGAGGAGGAAGCCTGGTCCCACACGGACCTGTGGGACCTGCAGGCGAACCTGGACGGTGCGCACGTCGCCTACCAGGTGCTGGCCGACGTGGTGCGGGCCGGCGACCCCGACCTCGCCACCGAGCTCGACCAGCGGTTCCAGGTCGCCGCCACGCTGATGGCGACCCACGGGTCCTACGACGCGGGGTTCGCGAGCTACGACACCCTGTCCACCGATCAGGTCAAGCAGCTGTCGGCGGCGGTCGACGCGATCTCCGAACCCCTGTCCCGGCTCGCCGCGGCCGTGGTCGCCGCGTGACGCCGTCCGCTCGGCCCGGGTGGCCCACGGTCGGCGACGCGGGCACCCGACCGGCGCGCAGCTTTCGGTGCCGCGACCATCCAGTGGACCCAGCTCGGCTACGGCCGTACGTCGTCCACCTCGACGGCGCAGCAGACGCCTCGGAACCTGTTCGGCTTCAAGGACGGCACGGCGAACGTCATGGCGGAGGACACCGAGGCCCTTGCGCAGCACGTCTGGGTACCGGCCGGCGAGGCGTGGCTGTCGGGAGGCTCGTACCTCGTCGCGCGGCGCATCCGGATGAGCATCGAGACGTGGGACCGCGCCTCGCTGCGCGAGCAGGAGGCCGTCGTCGGGCGGACCAAGGGCGAGGGGGCACCGCTGTCGGGCGGCACCGAGCGCACGGAGCCCGACCTGGCCGCCACGGGGCCCGGCGGCAGCCGCCTCGTCCCGGCGGACTCCCACGTCCGGCTCGCGCACCCGAGCACCAACGGCGGGGTGCGGATGCTGCGGCGCGGCTACACGTTCACCGACGGCAACGACGCGCTCGGCCGGCTCGACGCCGGGCTGATGTTCCTGGCGTTCGTCCGGGACCCCCGCACGCACTACGTGCCGATGCAGACGACGCTGGCACGGTCGGACGCCATGGGCGAGTACCTGCAGCACACGGGTTCCGGGCTGTACGCCGTGCCGGCGGGCGTCGCGGAGGGCTCCCTCGTGCTGGGGGCGGACGGGACGCCGGTCACGACCGCCGCGAGCCCGTTCGTCGGACAGGCGGCGTTCGACTGAGATCGTCGCTTAGGTTAGCCTTACCTCCGCAAACGTTCACGTGCCCCTGCAGCCCACCGACCACGAAGGTGCCCGATGCTCGCCAACTACCTGATCGGCCTCCGCGAAGGCCTCGAGGCCGCCCTCGTCGCCAGCATCCTCGTCGCCTACCTGGTCCGCCTGGGCCGGCGCGACCTGCTCCCCGCGCTGTGGGCCGGCGTGGCCGCCGCGGTCACCGTCTCCCTCGCCTTCGGGGCACTGCTGACGTTCGGTCCGTCGGGTCTGACGTTCCGCGCTCAGGAGGCACTGGGTGGCCTGCTCTCGCTCGCAGCGGTCGGCCTGGTCACGTGGATGATCTTCTGGATGGCGCGCACGGCCCGGTCGATGCGCTCGGACCTGCAGCACCGGCTCGACGACGCCATGGCGGCCGGGCGGGCCGCCGTCCTGGTCACGGCCCTGCTCGCGGTCGGCCGCGAGGGGCTGGAGACGGCGCTGTTCCTGTGGGCCGGCGCCAAGGCGGCCGGGACGACGAGTGCCGCACCGCTGACCGGTGCCGCGCTGGGGCTGGCGACGGCCGTGCTGCTCGGCTGGCTGCTCTACCGCGGCAGCGTCCACCTGGACCTGCGGGCGTTCTTCGCCTGGACGGGGGCGTCCCTGGTGGTCGTCGCCGCCGGGGTGGCGGCCTACGGCATCCACGACCTGCAGGAGGCGGGCATCCTGCCCGGTGAGGACGCCCTCGCGTTCGACGTCTCCGGCGCCGTGCCGCCCGGCAGCTGGTACGGGGTGCTCCTCAAGGGCGTGCTGAACTTCTCCCCCGCGACCACGTGGCTGCAGGCGGTCGTCTGGGTGCTGTACGTCGGCGTGGTGCTGACCGCCTTCGTGCGCACCGCGTTCCCCCGGCGCGTTCGGCGCGCGGACCCGGCGGTGGTCGCCGCCGGCTGAGGCGCGGGCCCGTCCCGACCCGTTCGCCGGGTCAGTCCACCGGCCGGTGGTGCAGCATGCGCGCCACCTCCGCGATGGTCCCGGACATCGACGGGTACACCGTGATCGCGTCGGCCAGCTGGTCCGCCGTCATCCGGTGCGCCACCGCGAGCGTCAGCGGGAACACCTGCTCGCTGGCCCGCGGTCCGACGACGACGGCGCCCAGCACCGTCCCGCTCGAGGGGTGCGCGAACAGCTTCACGAAGCCCTCGTGCACACCCAGCATCTTGGCGCGCGGGTTGCGCGCCAGGGGCAGGCTGCTGACCTCGTAGGGCGTGCCGGTCTCCCGCAGCCGCGCCTCCGACAGGCCGACGGTCGCGATCTCGGGAGTGGTGAAGACGTTCGCCGCCACGCCGCGCAGCGACAGCGGTGCGACGGCGTCGCCGAGCGCATGGGACATCGCGATGCGGCCCTGGGTCGCTGCGACGGAGGCGAGCGGGAGGACGCCCGTGCAGTCGCCGGCGGCGTAGACGCCCCGCGCGGACGTGCGGGACACCTGGTCGACCAGCACGTGGCCGACCGGCCCGAGCCGGACACCGGCCTCCTCGAGCCCGAGCCCGGCGGTGCTGGGGATGGACCCGACCGCGAGCAGCACGTGGGACCCGGTCACCACCCGTCCGTCGGACAGCTCCACCTCGACACCGTCCGCCGTGCGGCGGGCCGCCACCGCGCGCGAGCGGCCCAGCACGGTCATGCCGCCGGCGGTGAACACCTGCTCCAGCAGCTCGGCTGCGTCGGCGTCCTCCCCCGGCAGCACGCGGTCGCGGCTGGAGACCAGCACCACGTCGACGCCCAGCGCGCTATAGGCACCGGCGAACTCGGCACCGGTCACGCCGGAACCGACCACGATCAGCCGGCTAGGCAGCTCCGCGAGGTCGTACAGCTGCGTCCAGGTCAGGATGCGCTCGCCGTCCGGCATCGCCTCGGGCAGCACGCGCGGCGTCGCACCGGTGGCGAGCAGCACCACGTCGGCCTCGACCACCAGGTCGTCCCGGCCCGCCGGGGTCCGGACCGCCACGTGCTGGGCGTCCCGCAGCGACCCCTCGCCGAGGAGCACGCGGACGCCCTCCCGCTCCAGCCGCGCGCCGATGTCCGCCGACTGGGCGGCCGCGAGCGCCTTGACCCGGGTGTTGACCGCTGCCAAGTCGATCGTCGGACGCTGGGCCTGCGGCACCCCCACGCCGAGCTCCGGTGCCAGGGATGCGGTGGTCATCCACTCCGCGGTCGCGATCAGCGTCTTGGACGGCACCACGTCGGTCAGCACGGCGGCCCCGCCGAGCCCCGTGCGCTCCACCACTGTGACGTCGGCCCCGAGGCGCCGGGCGACCAGCGCGGCCTCGTAACCACCCGGCCCTCCGCCGATGACGACAACACGACCGGTCGGGACGGCGGGAGCGCTCACCCCCGCATTCTGCCGACGCCCGCCCAGAGCCGCTCACCTGGGCACGGAGTGTCCGCCGCTAGCCTTCGAGCCATGACCGGACCCGTGCCCGACCCCACCACCGGCGAGACGCTCGCCACCGTCCCCGACCTGGACGACCCCACCACCGACCCTGCCGACGTGGCCCGGGCCGCCGCCGCGGTGATCGCGGCGCGCACCGGGGTGCCCCACCACGACGTGGGCCTCGTCCTCGGTTCGGGCTGGGGCGGCGCGGCGGACCTGCTGGGCGAGACGGTCGCCGAGCTGCCGAGCCACGAGGTCCCCGGATTCAGCCGGCCGGCGGTCGTCGGCCACACGGGGACGTTGCGGTCCGTGCGCTACGCGGCGCCCGACGGGACGGACCGGTTCGCCCTGGTGCTCGGGTCGCGCACGCACCTCTACGAGGGTCGCGGTGTGCGCCGGGTGGTGCACGGCGTCCGCACGGCGGCGGCCACCGGCGCGCGGGCCGTCGTGCTGACCAATGGCTGCGGCGGCCTGGACCCCGCCTGGGCTCCCGGCACGCCGGTGCTGATCAGCGACCACATCAACCTCACCGCGACCTCGCCGCTGGAGGGAGCGACCTTCGTCGACCTGACGGACCTGTACTCCGCGCGGCTGCGCGCCGTGGCGCACGAGGTGGACCCGACGCTCGCCGAGGGCGTGTACGTCCAGTTCCGCGGGCCCCACTACGAGACGCCGGCGGAGGTCGCGATGGCGGGTCGCATCGGCGGCCACCTGGTCGGCATGTCCACCACGCTCGAGGCGATCGCCGCGCGTCAGGCGGGGCTCGAGGTGCTCGGGGTCTCGCTGGTGACCAATGCGGCAGCCGGGATCAGCCCGGAGCCGCTGTCCCACGCCGAGGTGCTCGCGGCCGGTGCCGCCGCCGGGCCGCGGATCAGCGCGCTGCTGGCGCAGGTGGTCCGCCGGATCTGACCGGCCGCACCCGTCTGCCCTACCGTGACCCCATGAGCAGCGACGACGCCTCGTCCGACCTCGGCTCGCGGGTCCGGGCCTGGATCGACGACGACCCCGACCCGACCACCGCGGCGGAGCTGACGGCCCTGCTGGCCCAGGCCGAGACGCCCGTGCAGCCCGCGCCGGACCACCGTGACGACCCGGTCCACCAGCGTGCACGGCGGGATGCCGAGATCGCCCGGGCCGAGCTCGAGGACCGGTTCTCCGGGCTGCTCGAGTTCGGCACCGCGGGTCTGCGCGGCGCGATGGGCGGCGGTCCGCACCGGATGAACCGTGCGGTGGTGATCCGCGCCGCGGCGGGTCTGGGCGAGTACCTGCGCGGCGAGCTCGAGGGCCTGGCACCGCCGCCCCGGGTCGTCGTCGGCTACGACGCCCGGCACCGTTCCCGCGACTTCGCGCTCGACTCCGTCGCGGTGCTGACGGCGGTCGGCATCGAGGCGCTGCTGCTGCCCGCGGCGCTCCCGACGCCGGTCCTCGCGTTCTGCGTCCGGCACCTGGGCGCCGACGCCGGCATCATGGTCACCGCCTCGCACAACCCCGCGGCCGACAACGGCTACAAGGTCTACCTCGGAGGCCGGGTGACGGAGGACGCCGCCCGGGGATCCCAGATCGTGCCCCCTGTGGACGCGGCGATCGCCGCGCACATCGCGCACGTCCGGTCCGTCGCCTCGGTGCCCCGCGCGGAGTCCGGCTGGCGGGTGCTCGGCACCGACGTGGTGGACGAGTACGTCGCAGCCACCCTGTCCGCCGTACCCCCGACTCCAGCCGACCTGGCGCTGGCCTCCGACCTGCGCATCGTGCTCACCCCGATGCACGGGGTCGGCGCGCGCGTCGCCACGCGGGTGCTCGCCGAGGCCGGTTTCACGCACGTCGCCGTGGTGCCGGAGCAGGCGGAGCCGGACCCCGACTTCCCCACCGTGGCCTTCCCCAACCCCGAGGAGCCCGGCGCTCTCGACCTGGCGCTGGGGCTGGCGCGGGACGAGGGCGCCGACCTGGTGCTCGCCCTGGACCCCGACGCCGACCGGTGCGCCGTCGGGGTCCTGGACCGCCGGGCACGCTCCTTCCACGGTCCGGAGACGGCCGCCGCGGAGGGCTGGCGCGGGCTGCACGGCGACGAGACGGGGGCGCTGCTCGGCTGGTCGGTGGCGGAGGAGCTGTCCGGCCGTCCCGGCGCCGTGCTGGCGTCGTCGATCGTGTCGTCACGCCAGCTGGAGCGCATCGCCACCGACCACGGTCTCGGCTTCACCCCCACCCTGACCGGGTTCAAGTGGCTGTCGCGCGTCGAGGGGCTGGTGTTCGGCTACGAGGAGGCGCTCGGCTACTGCGTCGACCCGGAGCACGTCCACGACAAGGACGGGATCAGCGCCGCGCTGCGGGTGGCACGCCTCGCAGCCGCACTCAAGGGCGACGGCCGGACGCTGCTGGACCTGCTGGACGACCTGGCGCGGCGCTACGGGCTGTACCTGTCCGGGCAGGTGGCGGCCCGCTTCGAGGACGTCGCGGGCATCGCCGCCGCCGTCGACCGGTTGCGCTCGGCCCCGCCGGCACGGCTCGCCGGCTCGCCGGTGGTCCGCATCGACGACCTGGCGGCGGGCACGGACGACGACCGCGGCGGGCTGCCGCCCACCGAGGGGCTCCGGCTGCTCACCGAGGAGGGCACCCGCGTCGTCGTGCGGCCCAGCGGCACGGAGCCGAAGGTGAAGTGCTACCTCGAGGTGATCGTCCCCGTCGCGCCGGACGCCTCGGACGCCGACGTCACCTCGGCACGCACCACGGCACGGTCCCGGCTGGACGTCCTCGCCCGCGAGATCAGCTCCGCGCTCGGCCTGTAGCGCCACGAGCTCGGTCGGCCGTCCCGACGCGACGACGCAGCGCGGGCGAGGGGCGGGTGCCTGAGCACCCGCCCCTCGCCCGACGTCGACCTACCGACCCGTCCGCCGACTCAGTACGAACCCTCGTCGGCCGTCAGACCGCCCAGCACCGCGGCGGTGGAGGACAGCCCCAGCCGGGTCGCACCCGCGTTGATCATCGCGATCGCGTCGGCCGCCGTCCTGATCCCGCCGGACGCCTTGATGCCCAGCCGGCCGCCGACCGTGCCGGCCATGATCCCGACCGCCCGCACCGTCGCACCACCGGCCGGGTGGAACCCCGTGGAGGTCTTGACGAAGTCCGCACCGGCCGCTGCCGCCGCCCGGCACGACTCGATGATCTCGTGGTCGGACAGCGCCGCCGTCTCCAGGATCACCTTGAGCACCGTCGGGTGCGGCACCGCCGCCCGGACCGCCGCGATGTCGGCCTGCACGTCCTCGAAGCGCCGCTCCTTGGCCGCACCGATGTCGATCACCATGTCGACCTCGTCGGCACCGTCCCGCACCGCACGCGCCGCCTCGGCAGCCTTCACGTCGCTGTGGTGCTTGCCGGACGGGAACCCGACCACGGTGGCGACCTTGACGTCCGGCGCGCCGTCCAGACCCACCGGCACCTCCAGCGGCAGGAACGACGGCGAGACGCAGACGGCATACACCCCGAGCCGCACGGCCTCGGCCACCAGGGCGTTCACATCGGCCCGCGTCGCCTCGGGCTTGAGCAGCGTGTGGTCCACGAAGGTCGCCAGGCCGGCGGCGTCCAGCGGCCGGTGGGCGCCCTCGAGGGTGATGTGGTGGTTCATGCGCGGTGCCTCCCGCCAGCAGCCCGGGCGAACCCCGGGGTGATGACCTCGTCGATGAGTCGGGTCCGCTCGTCCTCGTGGACGAACGCGTGGTGTGCGGCGGTCAGCGTGACCTGCCGCAGGTCGTCGAGGGTCCAGCCGGCCTGCTCGACCAGCTGCCGCAGCTCACGACCGAGGGTGGTGCCGGACTGCAGCCGGTTGTCGGTGCTCACCGTGACGGCGAACCCCAGGCGCAGCAGCCGGGTGATCGGGTGGTCCGCCACCGAGGCGGCGGCACCGGTCTGGACGTTGGACGACGGGCACAGCTCCAGGGGGATCCGCCGGTCGCGCACCCAGTGCGCCAACGTGCCGAGCTGCCCGTCCGCCGAGACGTCGTCGGCGATCC
>NCKG01000332.1:0-1640 GCA_002279095.1 Cellulomonas sp. 14-74-6 | reverse complement strand
GAGATGCTGACCGCGGTGGCGGGGTACTCCCCCCTGGGCGACCTGCGACGGCTCACGTTGCCCGTCTGGCTGGTCAACGGCGCTCGCGACCCCCTGCGTCTCGACGAGCGTCGCTACCTGCGAGCCCGCCCGGGCATGCGGCTGACGGTCGTGCCCGGCGCCGGGCACGACGTCAACAGCCACGCCCCCGCGGCGTTCAACCGCGCGCTGTTCGAGGCGATCGCCGAGCTGCGTCACCACGAGGTGCCGGTCCTCGTCTGAGCGGACGAGGCCGCCGGTGGTCGTGCATCTGAGGACCCGCGACCGGCCTGAGGTCCCTGGACGGCACACCCCCGTCGCGACACCCTGGACGTGGAGGTCGTCATGGGCGTCGACACGGTCGTCCTGGCTGCCGGCGCCTCGGCGCCGGTCCCGGCCGCGGGCGCGGCCGAGCGCTCGCCCTCGTCGGCGTGGTGCTGACGGTGCTGCTGGCGGCCGGCTGCACGACGTCGACCACGCCGCCGCAGGCACCGACGAGCACCCCGCTGCCGACCGCCCCCTCGAGACCCACCCCGAGCACCGGACCCGGGACGCCGACAGCGACCGCCGGCCCACCACCGGCGTCCCCGACACCGGTCCCGCCGCCGTCGTCCCCGTCCCCTGCTCCCGCCGTTCCGCCGCCGCAGCCCCCCGCACCGCCCACCGTCCCATCGCCCGCGCCTCCGGCCGGCGTCCCGGCCGCCTGGCGCGGTGCGGAGGTGAGCCGGGTCGCCACCGACCGAGCCGTGGTGGCGCTGACCTTCGACGCCGGCTCGTCGAACGCGGGGGTCGCCTCCGTGCTGGCGACGCTGGCCCGCTACGACGTGCCGGCCACGTTCTTCGTGACCGGCCAGTTCGCCCGCCGCTACCCGGCCGACGTCCAGGCGATCAGCGCGGCGGGTCACCCCGTGGGGAACCACAGCGACTCGCACCCCGACTTCACGCAGACCACCACCGCCGAGATCCAGCGTCAGCTCGCCGCTGCCGAGGCGTCGATCCGCGCCGCGACCGCCCACGCCGCCACGCCGCTGTTCCGCTTCCCGTACGGGGCCCGGAACGCGGAGGACATCCGCGTGGTCAACGACGCCGGCTACGTGCCGTTCCGCTGGACGGTGGACACCCTCGGCTGGAAGGGCACGACGGGCGGGCAGTCGGCGGAGTCCGTCCGGGCGCGGGTGCTCGGTGCGGCGCAGCCCGGCGAGATCGTCCTGATGCGCGTCGGCGCCAACCCGGACGACGGCAGCACGCTCGACGCCGCAGCGCTGGGCTCGGTGATCGAGGGGCTGCGCGAGCGGGGGTACTCCTTCATCACGCTGCGTTCGCTGCTCCCCTGAGCCGCGCCGTTGCGTGGCTCAGGGGTCGGTGTGCGAGCATCCGGTGACCGGCGGACCCGACGGTCGAGGTCCAGCGTGGTGAGGAACGATGCGACCGACGTACATCCCCAGCCCGTCGCAGGGCGTCTGGTACCTCGGTCCGGTGCCGATCAGGGCCTACGCGCTGTCCATCCTGCTCGGCATCGTCATCGCGACGTTGTGGACGCAGCGACGCTGGGCGGCTCGGGGCCGTGACCCCGAGCAGGTGCTCGACATCGTGTTCTGGGCGGTGCCGTTCGGCATCGTCGG
>NCKG01000331.1:0-1642 GCA_002279095.1 Cellulomonas sp. 14-74-6 | reverse complement strand
TTGTGCACGGTGCTCATGAGTCGGCTCAGGCCCCGGCCAGCTTGACCTCGACCCAGCGGGGGTCGTCGCCGGTCACGGGGTGCACGTCGCCGGTGATCGCCAGCACGGCACGGTCCGTCGCGCCGCCCGGCAGCGTGCGCCGCCTCGCGGCCTTCTCGTTGGCGATCACCCCGCCGGTCGCCTCGTCGGTCCGTGCACCGGCACCCGACGCCGCGGCGTGGGCACCGACCCACACCTCGACGTCACCGGGCTCCACGATGCGCACCAGCCGCCGGTCGGAGAACGCGAAGCGGGTGGTCGGCACCAGGAAGGTGACCCGGACGGACTCCCCCGGCTCCAGCTCCACGCGGGTGTAGCCGAGCAGCTGCACCACGGGACGGGTGATCGTCGCCTGCACGTCGTGACCGAACAGCTGCACCACGTGGCTGCCGGCCAGCGCCCCGGTGTTGGTCACGGTGACGGCCGCGGTGAACGTGCCACCCGCCTGCACCGACGGGTCCACGGTGAGGTCGTCGTACGCGAAGTCCGTGTAGGACAGGCCGAAACCGAAGGGCCGAAGCGGCGCGGAGTCGGCCGACGTCACGTCCGACGGACCGCCGAGCACCGGGTGCAGGTACGAGTACGGCTGCGCACCGGTGGACCGGGGGAGCGAGACGGGCAGCCGGCCCGACGGGTTGACCAGGCCGGTCACCACGTCGGCGATCGCCAGGCCACCGCCCTCACCGGGGAAGAACGCCTGCAGCACGGCCGCCGGCACCGCGCCGCCGTCCGGACCGCCGTCGAACGCCCAGTCCACCGCGTACGGCCGCCCGGTCAGCATCATCAGGACCACCGGCGTGCCCGTGGCGACCAGCGCCTCGACCAGCTGCCGCTGCACGCCGGGCAGCTCCAGGGACTCGGCGTCGTTGCCCTCGCCGACCGTCCCGCGCCCGAACAGCCCCGCCTGGTCGCCGACGACGACGACCGCCACGTCCGACCCGGCCACGGCCTCCACCGCCGGCGCGAAGCCGGACGTGTCGTCCCCCTCGGGGTCGCAGCCCCGGGCGTACACCAGCTCGGACCCGGCCAGACCGGCCCGCGAGAACGCGGACCCGAGCCCCTCGAGCACCGTCGGGATCGAGAAGCCCAGCGGCAGCTCGGGGTGGTGCGCCAGCACGTGGTTGGCGAAGGAGTAGCAGCCCATCAGCGCCTCCGACCGGTGCGCGTTGGGCCCGACGACGGCCACCCGCCTCGGCGTCGTGGCCCACCGGTTCAGCGGCAGCACCCCGTCGTTGGACAGCAGCACCACCGACTCCTCGGCCAGCCGGCGCGCCAGCGCCTGGTGCCGGGGGGAGTCGAGGTCGATGTCCGTGGGCGGCTCGTCCTCGAACGCGTCCTCGTCGAGCAGCCCCAGCTGCTCCTTCTGGCGCAGGGCCCGCAGCACTGCCCGGTCCACCCAGGCCTCGTCGAGCTGTCCCGACCGCACGCGCTCCGCAAGCGGCGCCAGGTAGGCGTCGCCGGTCGGCAGCTCGATGTCGATGCCCGCCTGCAGCGCCAACGCCGCGGCCTCACCGCGGTCGGCCGCCACCTTGTGCATCACCTCGAGGAACGCGACCGCGAAGTAGTCGGCGACGACGACGCCGTCGTGACCGACACCGTGCCC
>NCKG01000042.1:0-10714 GCA_002279095.1 Cellulomonas sp. 14-74-6 | reverse complement strand
AAGCACCGGCTCCGGCACTCCGTGCGCCACCGTGACGTGCGGGTGGTACGGGAACCGCACCGGCGTGGCCAGCGGACCCTGACGGATCCCGCGCTCGAGCTGTTCGCAGTCGGAGATGCCTCGGCTCAGCTGCAGGAATACGACGGGCGTCACGGGCCGGAACGTGCCGGTGCCCCGCAGCTGCACGACGAAGGGCCGGTGCGCCGACGCGATCGCCGCCAGGTGCGCGTCGACGTCGTCGAGCGCCCCGGCGACGAGGTCCGTCGGACCGAGCAGCGTGATGTGCGGCGCGATGGCGTGCGCCTCCGGGTCCCCGGTGGCGATGCGCTCGGCGCGCAGCACGGGACCGTGCGGCTCGGGGACGCCGACGACGACGCCGATCCGCACCACGCCGGGCGGCACGGTCATCGGCGCCCTCGGCGGGCGAGCAGGCCGGACCGCTCGTAGAGCCGGTCGAGGGTGACGGCGGCGATGTCACGGGCCTTGCCGGCACCCTCCGCGAGGACGGCGTCGAGCGCAGCCGGATCGGACAGGAAGTGCTGCACGCGCGCCTGGAACGGCGTGAGGAACTCCACCACCACGTCGGCCAGGTCCTTCTTCAGGTCCCCGTAGCCGCGCCCTTCGTACTCCGCCTCGAGCTGCGGCACCGAGCGGTCCGTCAGTGCGGAGAAGATGGTCAGCAGGTTGGCGATGCCGGGCTTGGCGACCGGGTCGAAGCGGATCTCGCGCTCGGTGTCGGTCACCGCGGAGCGGATCCGCTTGGCGACCACCTTGGGGTCGTCGAGCAGCTCGATCAGCCCGTTGGGGCTCGCAGCCGACTTGCTCATCTTGGCCGTCGGGTCCTGCAGGTCGTAGATCTTCGCCGTGCTCTTGACGATGAACGCCTCGGGCACCACCACGGACCCGGCTCCGAGCCGGGCGTTCAGCCGCTGGGCGAGCGTCCGGCTGAGCTCCAGGTGCTGGCGCTGGTCCTCCCCCACCGGGACGAGAGCCGTGTCGTACAGCAGGATGTCCGCCGCCATCAGGACGGGGTACGTGAAGAGGCCGACGTTGGTGCCCTCGGTGCCGTGGCGCGTCGACTTGTCCTTGAACTGGGTCATGCGACCCGCCTCGCCGAAGCCGGTGTGGCAGGACAGGAGCCACGCGAGCTCGGCGTGCTCCGGCACGTGGGACTGGACGAACAGCATCGACCGCGCCGGGTCGACCCCCGCCGCCAGGTACTGGGCCGCCGTGCGACGGGTGCGCTCGCGCAGCACCGCGGGGTCCGGGCCGACGGTCAGGGCGTGCAGGTCGACGACGCAGTAGATCGCGTCGTGCTCCTCCTGCAGGGCCACCCACTGCGTCAGGGCGCCGAGGTAGTTGCCCAGGTGCAGCGAGTCGGAGGTCGGCTGCATCCCCGAGAACACCCGGGGCATGCCGGCGGTCAGCATCTGTGTGTCTCTCCTCATGTTGCCTCGTCGTCGTACGGCGCCGGTCCCGCGAGACCGACCTCGGACGACGGTACCGGCGAGCCGGTGGCACTCGGTGCCGGGCGGGCCCCGGGAGCAGCGGGAACCCGGCGGGAGCCGGACCCGTCGTCCAGCAGCGCCTCGCGCACGATGCGGCGCGGGTCGTACCGACGCGGGTCCAGCGCCTCCCAGTCGATGCCGGTGTCACCGAGCTCGGAGTCGACCCGGGCGCGCGCGTCCGACGCCAGTTGGCGCAGGCCCCGTGCCCAACGGGCGAGCTGCTCGGCATAGGCCGGCAGGCGTTCGGGCCCCACGACGAGGGCCACGACGACGAGCAGGATGATCAGCTCGCCACCGTTGATCCCGAACACCGGCCAAGGCTACCCCGCAGGGATCGGCGCCCCTGGATGCCGGCGACCCGCTCGGTCCGCGGTCAGGGACCGGCCAGCACGTGGGCGACGGTCGACCAACCGCGGCCGATCCGAGCCGGCACGCCGTCGTCGAACGGCGTCGCGGGGAACGCGGCCACGAGAGCCTCGACGCTGTCGTCGCGCGAGGCCGAGACCACCTCGACCACGCTCCCGTCGGACTGCCACACGAGGTGCCGCGGTGACGTGGAGAGCACGTACACGGCCCGGCCGCCCACCTGGTGTACCGCCACCCCGTGCAGCGCCTCGGTGTCCAGCCGCCCCTGCCTCTCGGTGACGACGACCGTGGCGCCCGTCGGACCGGTCAGGTCGAGCTCGACCGACGTCCCCGCCGGATCGCTCCCGACCGCCGCGACCGCCCATCCTGCGGGCAGCTGCGGAGCGGTCCAGCCGCTGCCCGCGAGCGCGTCGACCGACGACGTCGACGTGGTGCGCACGGTGCCATCGGCGGACGGCGCCGCGGCGGCCGCC
Source organism: Cellulomonas sp. 14-74-6 (assembly GCA_002279095.1). Classification (GTDB taxonomy): domain Bacteria; phylum Actinomycetota; class Actinomycetes; order Actinomycetales; family Cellulomonadaceae; genus Cellulomonas. Next base: position 8,367 of record NCKG01000042.1, on the reverse strand, counting down.
TGCCCGAGCAGCCCGAGCGCGACGGCGGGGTGGTCCGTGGGCACGACCGCCGGGCGGGCCCCGAGCGCGAACAGACCCGTCGCGGCCAAGCCGAGCCCGGCGACCGCTCCGACCACGAGGCGGCTCGGCGACCGGCGTGGGGTCACCTCGCCACGCAGCGCACGGGACTGACCGCGGAGGCCGAGGGCGCCGAACGCCGGACGCAGCGTGAAGGCGGCGGCCAGCTCCTCCGAGCGCGGGGCGGCGAACGGGTCGCGCGGTGCGGGGCGGCGCTCGGGTGCCGGTGCCAGGGACAGGAGCCGGGCCGTCAGGTCGGGTGCGGGGTCGACCGGACCGGCGGCGGAGGCCAGCACGTCCCGCGCACGCCGGGCGGCTGCGAGCTCGCCGGCGCAGCGTGGGCACCCGGCGACGTGCGCGAGCGCCAGCTCCGTCTCCGCGACGGACAGCTGGTGGTCGACCAGCGCGCTGATCCGCGAACCGAGGTGGGTCATCCCCGCGCCCCCGCGACGGGTGCGCCCCCGGTGTCGCCGCCGAGCGCGAGCCCGACCGGCCCGGCGTCGTCCGCCTGTGGCCGCCGGTGCTCGAGCGACACCCGCAGCCGCGCCCGCGCGCGGTGGATGCGCGAGCGGACCGTGCCGAGCTTGATCCCGAGCGTGACGGCGATCTCCTCGTAGGAGAGCCCCTCGATGTCGCAGAGCACCACGGCGGCGCGGTACTCCGGTGGCAGCTCGTCCAGCGCCCGCTGCACGTCCTGGTCGAGGTTGCCGTGCTCGAAGGCGCGCTCGGGCGAGGCGAGCTCGTCCGACGTGGTCCACCGCTCGGTGTCGTCACCCATGGCGTCGATCCGGATGCGCTTGCGGCGACGCGCCTGGTCGAGGAAGAGGTTCGTGGTGATCCGGTGCAACCAGCCCTCGAACGTGCCGGGCACGTAGGAGTCGAGCGAGCGGAACACCCGGACGAAGGTCTCCTGCGTCAGGTCCTCGGCGTCGTGCCGGTTGCCGGTGAGCCGGTAGGCGAGCCGGTACACCCGAGCAGAGTTGTCCCGGACGATCGCCTCCCACGTCGGGGCCTGCCACTCGGCGGGCTGCGTGGTCATCTGGTCCAGGTCCTCCTCCGGGCGGGTGGCCCGTTCGACGTCGACGGCCGGGTGTGGTCGTCTCGTGGGGTCGTTCGTCGATCCTCCCAGGGCCGAGCGGCTTCCCACCACTGCGCAACGTCCTGAGCGGCCGATCGGTTCCGCCTCCGCCGGCCCGGGACGCAGCACCGATACGCTGACCCGCGGAAACGCCATCAGGAGGTCGCCATCCCCACCGACAAGGCCCAGAGCTGGGTCTACTGCGAGGAGTTCGTCCCCGAGGACGACGTGCTGCGCCGTGCCCGCGAGCGCGCCGACCAGCTCGGCTGCACGCCGGTGCTGCCCGGCACCGGCGCCGCGCTGCAGGTGCTCGCGGCCGCCAGCCGGGCCCGTGCGGTGGTGGAGATCGGCACGGGCGCCGGTGTCAGCGCCCTCTACCTGCTGCGCGGCATGCCCGCGGACGGCGTGCTCACCACGATCGACCTCGAGGTGGAGAACCAGCGTGCCGCGAAGGAGGCGTTCGCGGAGGAGGGTGTGCGACCCACCCGTACGCGCACGATCTCCGGGCGGGCGCTCGACGTGCTGCCCCGGCTCACGGACGGTGCGTACGACCTCGTGCTGGTGGACGCGGACAAGGAGTCCTACCCCGCCTACGTCGAGCAGGCCGTGCGCCTGCTGCGCTCCGGCGGCGTGCTCGCCGTGGACAACGCGCTGTGGCACGACCGCGTGGCCGACCCGGCACGTCGCGACGAGACGACGACGGTCGTCCGCGAGGTCGGCCGCACCGTCCGCGACGACGCTCGGCTGATCTCGACGCTGCTGCCCAGCGGTGACGGGCTGCTGGTGGCCGTCCGCCGCTGAGCGGCGTCCGACGGCCGGTCAGCTCAGGTCGGCCAGGTACTGCAGCAGCAGGCGGGCGCCGTAGCCGGTGGCCCCGGCCGTCACCTCGTGGGCGTCGGCGGTGGCCCGTGCGGTGCCCGCGACATCCAGGTGCGCCCAGCGCCGCGTGCCGACGAAGCGCTGCAGGAACAGGGCCGCGAACACCGAGCCGCCGCCCATGTGCTTGTCCCGCGCGGTCTGGCGCACGTCCGCGACGTCGGAGCGGAGCGAGTCCTGGTACTCCGCCGACAGGGGCATCGGCCACGCTAGCTCACCGGTCGCCTGGCCGGCGGCCGTCAGCGCCCGCACGAGGTCGTCGTCCGTCCCGTAGAGGGCGGCGTGGCCGCGCCCGAGCCCGAGCGTCGCCGCACCGGTCAGGGTGGCGACGTCGATCAGCACGTCCGGGTCGAGCACCGCATCGGCGTACGCGAGGGCGTCGGCGAGGACCATGCGGCCCTCGGCGTCGGTGTTCTGCACCTCGACCGTCGTGCCGCCGTACACCCGCACCACGTCGTCCGGCCGGTAGGAGGCGGCGCCGACCTGGTTCTCCGCGAGCGGGAGCACCGCCGTGACGCGGTGCACCGAGCCGCTGTGCGCTGCGCCGAGCACCGTGGCCAGCGCGACGGCCGCACCGGCCATGTCGGTCTTCATCGGCACCATGGACTCGCGCGGCTTGATCGACAGGCCGCCGGTGTCGTACGTGATGCCCTTGCCGACCACCACGACGTGGTGCCCGGCCGGCTGCGGCGGCGTGTACCTGGCGACCACGAGCCGGGGGGTCGAGGCGGAGCCGCCGCCGACCGCGAGGATGCCACCGAACCCCTGGGCGGCCAGCTCGCGGGGGCCCAGCACCTCCACGCTCACGCCGGCGCGCGTGGCCAGCCGACGCGCCTGGTCCGCGACCCACGCCGGGTTCTTCACCCCGGACGGCGTGTTCGCCAGGTCCCGCACCAGCCACGTCGCCGAGGCCGCCGTGCGCGCGGCGACGACGGCCGCACCGACCCGGCCGCCGTCGCGGCCCAGCAGCACCAGCTCGGCAGCGGCCTTGGCGGTGTCCTTGTGCGCACCGCTCGGCTGGGCGTACGCGGCGAGGAGGTAGCCCTCGACGAGCGCCCGGGTCCTGCGCGCCACGTCCGACGACGCGGCGTGGTCGTCGTCGCCGAGGGTGGTCGCGACCGCGCGCCAGCCGCGGGACGCACGGGCCAGCGCCGCGCCGGCCCGGCGCAGGTCGGTGTCCGAGCCCTGCCCGACCCCGACGAGGACGATCCGCGGGGGAAGATCCGTCCACGGCAGGGCGACGGCCGAGCCGACCGGCCGTGGCAGCTGCACGACGGAGGACTCCCCGGCCGCGCCGGTCAGGCCCGAGCGCTCCGCCAGCTCCGCCAGGTCGATGCCGTAGCGAGCCGCGGCCTGCGCGGTGCCGGAACCTGCGGCCAACCCCTCGTCACCCTCGCGCCCCGGTGCGACCGGCACGGCGACGGCGTCGAGGGAGCCGTCCGTCAGCAGAGGGCTGTCCGCGAGCGCGCTGCCCGACAGCGTGACGGTCGGAGGTGTGCGGTGACGTGCCGACGGCGCCATCCCGCCGGCCGGCCTCAGCCGGCGACCGACGTCAGAGCCTGTCCCAGCTCCGCCGCCTCGGTCGCGTTGAGCTCGACCACCAGACGGCCGCCGCCCTCGAGCGGGACGCGCATGACGATGCCACGACCCTCCTTGGTGACCTCCAGCGGTCCGTCGCCGGTCCTCGGCTTCATCGCGGCCATGCGGGGCCTCTCCTTCGGCTGGTGTGACCCGGCCTCCCTGCGCAGGGAGGCGGTTGTCCGGGTCCCATCCTAGGTCACCCGCCCCTTCCGACCGGCCCTCGCACCGTCACGGTGGCCAGTCGCCGTGCGGGTTGAACAGCCACATCGTGCGGATCCACAGCACCTGCAGCCCCACCATGAGGGCCAGCACGGCCCAGAACGCGATCCGCCGGGCACGTTCCGGGCGGGTGACGAGCCCGGCGGTGACCGCACCCATGGGGAACGCCAGCAGGAGGAAGCGGGCCAGGCTGCTGCCCGGCTCGATCACGGCGACGATGTACCCGATGTACGCCGCGGACCAGGTGTGCAGCTCGTTGCCGAGCCGCCAGGCCGCGGGCGCGACGAGCACCGCGATGGTGAGACCGAACCCCGCGACCACGACGAGGGCCGCCCACGGCCCGAACCAGAACTGCGGCACGTAGGTCCAGCCGTAGAACGGCGTGGTGGTGCGCACGCCCCGCCACGACTCCTGGGTGAGCAGGTACCCGTTCGGGACTCCGGTGATCCAGCCCGCGATGAGCGGCCACGCGAAGCCGGACACCACGGCGACCGCACCCAGGGCCGCGACGCGCAGCACGTCGCGAAGCGGGAACGCCTCGTTCCCCCGGCGGGCGTCGCGCCACCGCACGAGCGCGTGCACCGCGACGACGACGGCCATCGGCAGGGCGACGGCGCGGGCGAAGCCCAACGCCACCACGACGAGCGCTGCCGCTCCGTAGCGCCGGCGCATCAGCAGGTAGAGCGAGCCTGCGACCAGCAGCAGGGCGAGCGACTCGGTGTAGCCCGCCTGGAGCACCGGCGACGTGGGGAAGACGCAGACCAGGGCGACGGTCGCCAGCGGCAGCGCCGGCCACGCGGCGACCGCACGGGGTGCGCCGAGGACGACGCAGCGGTAGACGAGGAGGACGGCGCCGGCGCCCAGCAGCGTGGCGACCACCGGGGCGGCCACCTCCCACGGCAGGCGGGTCACCGTCATCACCGCGCGGACGAGTGCCGGGTACAGCGGGAAGAAGGCCCACGCGTTCTGCTGCACCAGACCGTCCGCGCCGTACGGCAGCGTGGCCGGGTAGCCCTGCTCGGCGATCTGCCGGTACCAGGACCCGTCGAACATCAGGCCGACGAACTTCCAGTACGACGGGTGCCCCGGCGTCCAGAGGTTCGGCAGCTGCAGCCGCGCGACCCAGACGAACACCGCCGCGGTGAACAGCCGGGTCACCGTGTACAGCGCCAGCACCTGGCCCCACCACGGCCACGTGCGCGGGTCGGTCCGGGCGCGGCTCACGCCCGGCATCGGCTCGAGGACCACGCGACTACCAGCCGGCGCTCTCGGCGGCGGCCTGCTCGGCGTCCGCGTTGGCCCGGACGACCGCCTCCTCCTGTGCGCGGAGCTCGGCGCTGCGCCGCACCACGATCTCGACGGCCTCGTCGGGGTCGTCCGTCAGCCGCAGCAGGTCGGCGTCGAGCGGCCCGATCATGCCGCGGTCCGCGACCGTGCCGCGGATCCAGTCCAGCAACCCGCCCCAGTAGTCCGAGCCCATCATCACGATCGGGAAGCCGATCACCTTGTGCGTCTGCACCAGGGTGAGCGCCTCGAACAGCTCGTCCAGCGTGCCGAAGCCGCCGGGCAGCACGACGAAGCCCTCGGCGTACTTGACGAACATCGTCTTGCGGGCGAAGAAGTACCGGAAGTTCACGCCGAGGTCGACCCACTTGTTCATGCCCTGCTCGAAGGGCAGCTCGATGCCGAGGCCGACCGACAGACCACCCGCCTGCGCAGCACCTCGGTTCGCCGCCTCCATCACCCCCGGTCCCCCGCCGGTGATCACCGCGTAGCCGGCACGGGCGAGCCGCTCGGCGACCCGTCGGGCCAGGTCGTACTCGGGCTGACCCTTGCGGATGCGGGCCGAGCCGAACACGCTGACGGCCGGGCCGACCTCGGCCAGCGCGCCGAAGCCCTCGACGAACTCGCTCTGGATGCGCATCACGCGCCAGGGGTCCTCGTGCACCCACGCGACCCGGTCGCCACGGGTCAGCAGTCGTTGGTCCGACGTCGTGGTGGGGATCTGCGGACCCCGCAGCAGGACGGGGCCCCGGCGGTACTCGGCGGTGTCCTTGCGCCGGCGGCCGTCGCCACGTCGCGAGCCGCCGCGCTCATCCGCACCCTGCGGCGCGTCCGCGGTGCGCTCGCCGCCCTCGTCGTCCTGCTGCTCGTCCATGGGGGGCACTCTAGGGCCGGCGCCCCGGTGCGGCCCGTGCGCTCAGCCGGCCAGCCAGGCGCGCAGCGCCGCGTGCACCTGCTCGATCTGCGTGCGCGGGCAGCGCTCGTCACGGGCGTGCGCCAGGAGCGGGTCACCAGGTCCGAAGTTGACCGCCGGCACGCCCAGCGCACTGAACCTCGCCACGTCCGTCCAGCCCAGCTTGGCCACGGGCGCGCGACCGGTGGCACCGAGCACCGCGGCGATGAACTCCCGGGCGGCCGGCCGGTCGAGGCCGGGCAGCGCGCCCGCAGCGGCGTCGACGACGGTGACGTCGTAGCCGGCCATCACCTCGCGGACGTGCGCCTCCGCCTCGGCGATCGACCGGGTGGGCGCGAACCGGTAGTTGACCGTGACGACGCACCGGTCGGGGATCACGTTGGCGGCGGTGCCGCCGGAGACCAGGACGGCGTTGAGGCCCTCGCGGTACTCCAGGCCGTCCACCGTCACGGTGGCGGGCGTGTGCTCCTCGAGCCGCCGGAGCAGCTCGCCGGCCCGGTGGATGGCGTTGACACCCATCCACGAGCGGGCCGAGTGGGCTGCCACGCCCGGGACGACGACCTCGGCGCGCAGCGTGCCGTTGCAGCCACCCTCGACACCGCCTGCCGTCGGCTCGCCCAGCACCGCGAAGTCGGCGGCCAACCAGTCCGGGTGCGCGGCGGCGACCCGGCCCAGCCCGTTCAGGTCCGCGGCGACCTCCTCGTGGTCGTAGAACACCCACGTGACGTCGTGCACCGGCGCAGTCAGCTCGGCGGCGAGCGCCAGCAGCACCGCCACCCCGGCCTTCATGTCCACGGCCCCGCGGCCCCAGAGCACCGCATCCGCTCCGGCGCCCACGACGTGGCTGGGCACGTTGTCCGCGATCGGCACCGTGTCGAGGTGACCCGCGATCGCGATGCGCCGAGGCCGGCCCAGCCGGGTCCGGGCCACGACGGTGTCGCCGTCGCGCAGCACCTGCAGATGGGGGAGGTCGCGCAGGGCTCGCTCGACGAGGTCGGCGAGCTGGCGCTCGCCTCCGCTGACCGACGGGACGTCGCAGATGGTGCGCGTCAGGGTCAGCAGGTCGGCCGTCAGGTCGAGGTCGGTCACGCGCCGACCCTAGCCACTCAGTGCCCTCCCGACCTCGACGCCCACGCTCAGCCCGAGTGAGCCGCGATGAAGGCCAGCAGGTAGGCCCGCGAGCTCCCGTTGTCGACCGCAACGTCCGGAAGCTGCTGCGCCGCGGTCCAGGCGGCGGCCGCCTCCTTCGGACCGGCCAGCGACCGGTACATCAGCAGGTAGTCGCCGAACTGCACGCCGTACCCGTTCGGCGCCGCCTCGTCGACGGCCGCCGTGATGCGCGCCGGGTCGACGCCCTGCGCGAGCCAGCCGGACGCCGGGTTCATCGGGATCAGCTGGATGCCGAGCATCGCGCTGGGCTGCGGGCTGAACCAGGTGGCGTAGTCGCGCTTGCCGCCCCAGTTCATGGCGACCACCGTGTGCTGGAAGCCGCTGAACGCCGAGAGGTCCGGGGCCGTCCAGTACGCGCGGACCGACGCCGCCTCGGTGGACATCAGCCAGGTGGCCTCCGCACCCAGCGCGGCCTGCCCGCTCGCAGCGGCCCACAGGCCCAGACCGTTCCAGGCGTTCACCGCCTCGGAGCCGGACTCCTGGTTGTTCCCGTCGGCGAACGGCGAGGTGCCCGACGCCCATGAGTGGCCCGCGTAGGGGTCGAACACCCGCAGCTGCGGCAGCTGGTCGCTCGGCTTCGCCGCCGCGATGTCCTGCGCCACCAGGTCGAGCACGGGCCGCAGCTTGTCCGCGAGGCCCGGGTCACCCTTCGCGAGCAGCCCGGCGGCCGACAGCAGATAGCCGTAGTGGAAGTGGTGGTCGTTCAGCTGGTCGGAGCCGAAGGACGGCGTCTTGCCGATGACGGACCGCACCGACTCGTCGTACACGAAGCACCGGGCGTCGCGCTGCGTGCAGCCCTGCGGATCCGCCCACTCCTGCAGCGCCTCCTCCGTGCGCGCGCGCAGATCGGCGACGGCGTCCTTCTCGCCGACCTGCTCCCCCAGGACCACGAGCATGGCCGCGCGGTACAGGCTCTTGCCGCCGAAGTAGGTGTCCGACGCGAACGCCCCGGTGGCGGCGACGTCGGCCCGGACCTGGCTCGCGATGGCGGCCTTGCGGTCGGCGGGCAGGTGCGAGAGCTCCAGGGCGCCCGACGGAGCCGCCACCGGCGCGTACGCCGTCAGCACCGAGCCGCGGCACAGAGTCAGGTCGCCGTAGATGCTCGGGTAGGTACCGAGGTCGCAGCCGGTCCGCGTGGGCTGTGCTCCGGTCCGCTGGTGCGGCATGAGCACGTAGGCCGACGTCGCAC
>NCKG01000330.1:0-1653 GCA_002279095.1 Cellulomonas sp. 14-74-6 | reverse complement strand
GGCGGGCAGCCGCTGCGGCCGCCTCCGCCGGGTCCGGTTCATCGCCCTGCCCTGTCGCCGCGGCGTCGGGGAGCAGGAACTGCGCCTCGCGCAGGTTGGGCGTCAGCACGCTGCGGCCGCCGAGGAGTGCCCTGACGTCGTCGGGCAGGTCCCGCAGCACGCCGAGGGCGAACGCGTCCAGCACCAGCGGGACGTCCCGCGGCAGCCCGCGCAGCAGGTGCTCCACCAGCCGCCGGGTCCCCACCGGCTCGTCGAGCCCGGGACCCACCACCACCGCGTCGGCTCGCTCCAGCCGGCGGTCCAGCGCGTCGTTCGGCCCGCGCACCGAGCCGTTGTCGTCCTCGGGAAGCCCGACGACGCCGGACTCGGGCACGGCGACGGCCAGCGGACCGGCCACGGACTCCGCGACCGCCAGCGTCAGCCTGCCGGCACCGACCCGCAGCGCGGCGAGGCCGGCGAGCACGGCCGCGCCGGGGGTGGCACGCGCGCCGCCGACCACCAGCACGCTGCCGCGAACGTCCTTGGTGCCGCTGCGGTCGGGCAGCGGCCAACCGCGCAGCAGCTCCGGGGTGATCGGCTCACTCGCCACGGGGATCCGTCCCGGGGTGGCTGGTCACCGGCGCCTCGAGCACCTCGAGGTGGTCCACCACGTCGAACGCGTCCAGCTGCCAGACGTCGTCGTGCCTGGTCAGGTGCGTCACCGACGCGTTGCGCACACCGTGCCGGCGCACCTCGGCCATCAGCTGCGCCTCCGTCATGCCCTCGAGCACGTACCGCAGCAGCATCACCGTGGCGTCGTGGGTGACCACCAGGACGCGACGGCCGTCCTCGAGCCGTACCAGGTCGCCCAGCACCGAGCGCAGCCGCTGCGCCACGTCCGCCCACGACTCTCCACCCGGCGGTCGGTAGTACATCTTCCCGAGCAGGTGCCGGCGGGCGTCCTCCTCGGGGAAGCGCCGCTGCACCCCGGCGCGCGTCAGCCGGTCGATGGTGCCCAGCTCGCGGTCGCGCAGCCGCTCGTCGTACCGCACCGGCACCGTGAGGCCGGACGCGTCGAGCGCCGATGCGGCCGTCTGGGCGGCGCGGACGTAGGGGGAGCACCACACCGACTGCGGTGCGTGGTCGGGCGGCAGCGCGCCGAGCCAGGCGCCGAGCGCCCGCGCCTGGTCCCCGCCCCGCACGGAGAGCGGGGTGTCGGCGTCGCGCGTCTGGACGGCGATCGTGTCCGCCCCGGTCCGTTCGGCCTCGGCGGCGGCGACGTTGCCCACCGACTCGCCGTGCCGCACCAGCACCAGCTCGGTGGGACCGGTACCGCTCACCGGTCCTCAAGGGCCGGCACGATCGCCATGGGGATCGCGTACGCCAGCGCGAACGCGGCGATGGCGCCGCAGAACAGCCACGGCTGCGCCCCGCCGGACACGCTGCCGGACAGCCCGAAGAGCACGAACGCCAGGGCCAGCATCACGAAGGCCAGCACCGTGCTCGCTGCTCGGCCGGCGAGGCGCGGCTCGCGCGGGGGCTCGTCGTCCACGTAGAGCGGGGCCTCGTCGGACCGGTCCGCGTATCCGTAGCTCATCGGGTGCTCCCTCCGGTGGTGCTCCCTCGCAGTATCGCCACAGAAGCGGTCCGGCTGCCCGCCGAGGGCGGCGTCAG
>NCKG01000329.1:0-1656 GCA_002279095.1 Cellulomonas sp. 14-74-6 | reverse complement strand
TGCAGGTTCTCCTCGGCGAGCCCCTCGAGGTGCAGCTGCCCCTGGAAGGCGTCCACCATCGGCGCGATCGGCTGCACGCGGTAGTCGGCGCCGATCCGTTGCGCGAGGTCCGCGGCGTCGTCCTTCGAGTGCCCGCTGGAGTACACCGAGGGCATCGAGACGCCGACGACGTGCTCCCCGCCAATCGCGTCGGCCGCGATGGCGGCGCACAGCGCCGAGTCGATGCCGCCGGACATCCCGAGCACCACGGAGCTGAAGCCGTTCTTGCGGACGTAGTCCGCCAGGCCCAGGACGAGCGCCCGGTACACCTCCTCGTCGGTGGTCAGCCGTGCCGCGCGCGGGCCCGGCACCTCGGGCTCGTCGTCCTCCGCCAGGTCCCAGAGGAGCAGGTGCTCCACGAACTGCGGCGCGTAGGCCAGCACCTGCCCGTCGCGCCCGACCACGAACGAGCCGCCGTCGAACACCAGGTCGTCCTGGCCGGCGACGAGGTTGACGTAGGCGACCGGCGCCCCGACCTCGTGCGCCCGACGGGCCGCCAGCGCCGTGCGGACGTGCCCCTTGCCCTCCTCGTACGGGGAGGCGTTCAGCACGAGGAGCAGCGAGAGGTCCTCGTCCGCGAGGGCCGTCACGGGTCCGCCGTCCTGCCAGATGTCCTCGCAGATCACCACGGCGACACGTCGGTCCAGCACGTCTAGCACGCACACCTCGTGGCCCGGGGTGAAGATCCGGCTCTCGTCGAACACGCCGTACTCAGGCAGGTGGTGCTTGTCGTACCGGGCCAGCACCTCCCCGTCCCGCAGCACCACCGCCCGGTTGGTGGCCCGGACCGCGGCCCGCGCGGCGGCATCCGCCTGGGCGTCGTTGCGTGGGCCGAGCCGCCGTTCGCCGATGGTGCCGACCACCACCGTCAACTCGCCCAGCCCCTCCTCGACGAGCCGGGAGGCGAGACGTTCGAGCCCCGCCTGGGCCCCGCGTCGGAAGGACGCCCGCAGCGCGAGGTCCTCGATCGGGTAGCCGGTGAGGGTCATCTCGGGGAAGACGACCACGTGGGCGCCGGCCTCGGCAGCGCGGCGGGACCAGGCGAGCACCGCTTCGACGTTCACGTCGACGTCCCCGACGCACGTGTCGATCTGGGCCAGGGCGATGCGAGGTCGGGCCATGGCCGCGAGCCTATCGAGGGGGCCGGACGGTGACCGCCGCGCCGACGTGCCGGGGGCGGCTGCACGCCTGGTCATAGGGAAGGATGGGCCCATGGACAGGCAGCAGGAATTCGTGCTCCGGACGGTCGAGGAGCGGGACATCCGGTTCGTCCGGCTGTGGTTCACGGACGTGCTCGGCATCCTCAAGTCGGTCGCCGTCGCGCCGGCCGAGCTGGAGCAGGCGTTCTCCGAGGGCATCGGGTTCGACGGCTCGGCGATCGAGGGCCTGACCCGGGTGTACGAGGCCGACATGATCGCCCGCCCGGACCCGTCCACGTTCCAGGTGCTGCCGTGGCGCGGTGAGCGGCACGGCACCGCCCGGATGTTCTGCGACCTGCTCACGCCGGACGGCGCGCCGTCGCTCGCGGACAGCCGCCAGGTGCTCAAGCGTGCGCTGGACCGCGCCAGCGACAAGGGGTTCACCTTCTACACGCACCCCGAGGTCGAGTTCTACCTG
>NCKG01000328.1:0-1669 GCA_002279095.1 Cellulomonas sp. 14-74-6 | reverse complement strand
ACCACGGCAGATGCCGGGTGCGACAGGCGGCCGCGCAGGCTCCGCACGCACGGAGCGCCCGGCCACTACTGTGAGCGCGGGCGCGCCGGCACGGCGCCGACCCTGTCGCCGGCCGGCATGCTCCGGTCGGGCGAACCACACCGAGGAGGGACCTGAATGGCCGAGACGTACGCGGGTGAGTTCTACTGCGTGAAGTGCAAGGAGAAGCGGCAGGCGGAGGGCGACGTCGTCGTCTCCGAGTCCGGTCGCAAGATGGCCAAGGCCATCTGCCCGGTCTGCGGCACCAAGCTGAACCGGATCCTGGGCAAGGCCTGACCCTCACGTCCCGAGCGAAGGGCACCGTCACCAGCGGGTGACGGTGCCCTTCGTCGTCCCGGCCCTGCGTCGTCCCCGACCCTGCGGACGACCGTCGGCCCCTGTGGACGGTCCGCGGCCCGGTGCCGGCCCCGCCTGGCACAGTGGCCGCCCGACGGCGGACGAGGAGGGACCATGAGGCTGCGGCCCGGGCTGCGCGTGCTGACCCGCACGGACGGTGAGGTCCAGGTCGGCACCGATCCCCGGTGGGCCGTTCGCCTCGACGGGCTGACCGAGCAGGAGACCGCCGCCGTGCTGGCACTCGGCGCCGGCGCCGACTCCGACCAGCTGGCCGCGGGCACCGGAGCGCGGCTCGCCCGGCTGACGACGCTGCTGCGCGATGCCGGCCTGGCGGCGCCGGAGCGCCGCTCGCCCGCCGTCCTCGGCCCCGCCGTAGCCGATGCGACGGTGTGCGGCCTGCTGCGACCGGACGGCGACGGCGCCCGCGTGGTCGACGCGCGGCGGGCCGCCGTCGTCGGCGTGGTGGGGCTGGGACCGATCGGTCTGGCGACAGCGGGAACGCTGGCCGCCGCCGGGGTCGGGACCGTCCTGGTGGACGACGCTAGCCCGGTGCGCTCGGTGGACGTCGGCGTGTGCGGCTACCGGTGGTCCGACGTCGGGTCGGTGCGCGAGCGGGCCGCGGTCCGGGTGCTGCGGGACATCGCGCCGGACGTCCGTACCGACTCCTCCGCCGAGCCGGACGTGGTGGTCGTCGTCGAGCACGGCGCCGCGGATCCCGGCCGCACCGAGCTGCTGCTCGGGACGGGCACGGTGCACCTGCCCGTGCTGGTGCGCGAGGCGGACGCCGTCGTCGGGCCTCTGGTGGTGCCCGGTACGGGGCCGTGCCTGCGCTGCCTGGACCTGCACCGCGCCGACGCCGACGCCTGCTGGCCGCGGATCGTGGCCCAGCTGGTCGCCGCACCGCCCGCGGCCGAGGTCGGCGCGATGGCCGCCGTCTGCGCCGGGCTCGCCGCCGCCGCGGTGCTCCGCGCAGTCGACGAGCCGCCGGCACGCACGCGGAGGCGGATCGGCACGACGTTCGAGGTCGGCCTCCCGGACGTCCTGCCCCGGACACGCACGTGGGAGGTGCACCCGGACTGCGGGTGCACCTCCCACGGTGCTGCTGCCGTCGCCGGCTGAGCGCCCCCTGCGCCCACCCATCCCGTCCGCGAGAAGCCGGATGCAAGGCCGGCACGCCGAGCCGGGGTCAGGCCGCCGGCTTCGCCTCCTTGCGCGGACGGCCGCGCCCGCGCTTGACGGCGACGACCTGGCCGGCGACGAAGACCTCGCCGCCCCAGACGCCCCACGGCTCGGC
>NCKG01000327.1:0-1675 GCA_002279095.1 Cellulomonas sp. 14-74-6 | reverse complement strand
CGACGACGGCTGACCGACGCCGCCGACTACCTCGCCGTGGCGCCCGCGGTGGTGCGGGTCGCCCGCGACGCCCCGGTGGAGCACGTGCCCGACGAGCTGCCGCGCGTGGTCGCCGACGCCGACCGGGTGGTCGAGCTCGCGCAGCGCTGGGGCCTGACGTCGAGCGCCCGGCGCCTGGTGGACGCGCTCGCGGCCGTCTGAGCGCGCTGCACCCCTGGACGGGTCACGCCCGACGACGGGTCAGTCGTGCGTCCACACGTTCGCGCCGGCCGACTTCCAGCCTTCGGTCGCTGCGGGCGTCGGACCGCCGTCAGCCACCAGTCGCACCTGGCCCCCACGGGCAGTGCCCACGGTCAGCACCACACCCTTGCGGTCCGGGCCGCACGTCTCGGTGGAGACGTCGCCGGTGGGCAGCTGCATGATGCACAGCCGGCCGGACACCGACCGTCCCACGTAGGTCGCGGCGGCCGGGGTGCGCACCACCAGCCGGGTCGAGGCGGGGTCCACCTGCAGCTGGTCTGCGTCGTCCGCGTCGAGCTTGTCGCCGCCCTGCTGCGGGCTGTCGAAGGCGGCGACGTGCGCCGCGGGTCCCGACGAGGAGCCGGGCGCCAGCAGCCACCAGCCGATCCCGCCACCGGCCACCACCAGGGCGGACGCGACCACCAGCGTGATCCCGGCCCGCCGGTGCTGCTGCGACGTGGGCGCGGTGTCGTGCGTGCCGAACCCCGAGAGCAGCTCGTCGGTCGGCGCCGGTTCGGTGAAGGCGGACATACCGGTCCATCGGCTGCTCGACCCCTGAACCTGAGGCGCGACGGCCACCGAGCCGGTCGAGGGATCAGCGGTGTCGCTCGTCGTCCGGCGTCCCGTCCTGCGGTTCGTCACCCTGTCCGTGGTGATCCCGCCCTTCCTGGTCCGGCCCCTGCTCGTTCCACGGTACGGCGTCGCTCGCCGGATCGAGCACAGCCGACGACAGCCGCGCCGCTTCGGCGACATAACCGGCGAACCACCCGGGCTCCGCGGTCCCCCACCGCTCGGCGACGGCAGCCACCGGGAACACCACCAACGGGTGCGACGCGTGCGCCAGCACCAGCTCGGTGCCCACGTCGTCGCGGTAGACGGCCCACGACAGGCCGGGCACGCGCTGGGCGATCAGGTCGCCGAGCGCCACCCCGAACACGTTGACCAGCAGGTCGGGGTCGGCGGGTCGCACCGTCGCGCGCCACGCGGTGTGCACCCGGTCGAACAGCCGGCCGACGGTCGGGGCGTCCACCACGGCGTCGCACAGCTCGAGCAGCAGCTCGCGCTGCTGAGCCGTCCACAGCCGCTCCGCGTCGTTCAGCTCCTCGACCACGCCCGGCGTGACGTCCGGCGGGGTGGGGCCGGACCCCTCGTCCTCCACCGACCCGAAGGGGGTCGGGATCAACGTCCCGCCCGACGGGCGCGGCGTGCGGCGGAACAGCGGCATGCGGTTCTCATCGGCGCCCGCGCGGCCAGCCTTGATCGTGCCGACCGGTCCCCCGTGAAGCCTCACCCGCGGAACCGGTACGGAGCGGGACGAACTCGTACTGGCCGTGCCGACTGATGTCCGGCGGACCGTCGGCACGGCGGACCACCACGGTCATGGTCGTCTGCACCGGCAGCACCATCCGGCCGCCGACCGCCAGCTGGTCCACGA
>NCKG01000326.1:0-1679 GCA_002279095.1 Cellulomonas sp. 14-74-6 | reverse complement strand
GACGGCTTGAGGATGTTGTTGCTGGACAGCATGAGGATGCGGGCCTCGGCCTGCGCCTCCGCGCTCAGCGGCAGGTGGACGGCCATCTGGTCGCCGTCGAAGTCGGCGTTGAACGCGCCGCAGACGAGCGGGTGCAGGTGGATCGCCTTGCCCTCGACCAGCTGGGGCTCGAACGCCTGGATGCCGAGACGGTGCAGCGTGGGCGCACGGTTCAGCAGCACCGGGTGCTCGGTGATGACCTCCTCGAGCACGTCCCACACGACCGGGCGGGCACGCTCGACCATGCGCTTCGCGCTCTTGATGTTCTGCGCGTGGTTGAGGTCGACCAGCCGCTTCATGACGAACGGCTTGAACAGCTCGAGCGCCATCTGCTTGGGCAGGCCGCACTGGTGCAGCTTGAGCTGCGGGCCGACCACGATGACCGAACGGCCCGAGTAGTCGACGCGCTTGCCGAGCAGGTTCTGGCGGAACCGGCCCTGCTTGCCCTTGAGCATGTCCGAGATGGACTTGAGCGGGCGGTTGCCCGGACCCGTCACCGGACGGCCGCGGCGACCGTTGTCGAACAGCGAGTCCACGGCCTCCTGGAGCATCCGCTTCTCGTTGTTGACGATGATCTCCGGCGCGCCGAGGTCGAGCAGCCGCTTGAGGCGGTTGTTCCGGTTGATCACGCGGCGGTACAGGTCGTTCAGGTCGGAGGTGGCGAAGCGGCCACCGTCGAGCTGGACCATCGGACGCAGGTCCGGCGGGATGACCGGGACCGCGTCCAGCACCATGCCGGTCGGCGAGTTGTTGGTCGTCAGGAACGCGTTGACGACCTTGAGGCGCTTGAGGGCACGCGTCTTGCGCTGGCCCTTGCCCACCCGGATCGTCTCGCGCAGCGACGCCGCCTCGGCGTCGAGGTCGAAGGCCTCCAGGCGCTTCTTGATCGCCTGGGCGCCCATCGAGCCCTCGAAGTAGTTGCCGTACCGGTCCTGCAGCTGCCGGTAGAGCATCTCGTCGCCCTCGAGGTCCGCGACCTTGAGGTTCTTGAACCGGTCCCACACCGTCTCGAGGCGCTCGAGCTCGGTGTCGGCACGCTTGCGCAGCTGCGCCATCTCGCGCTCGGCGGAGTCGCGCACCTTGCGGCGGGCGTCCGCCTTGGCACCCTCGGCCTCGAGCTCGGCCAGGTCGGCCTCGAGCTTGGCGGCGCGGGTGTTGATGTCGTTGTCGCGGCGGTCCGCGATCTCCTTCTTCTCCAGGTCGATCTCGTTCTGGAGGTTGGGGAGGTCCTCGGCGCGGCCGTCCTCGTCCACCCACGTGATCATGTAGGCGGCGAAGTAGATGACCTTCTCCAGGTCCTTCGGCGCGAGGTCGAGCAGGTAGCCCAGGCGCGACGGCACACCCTTGAAGAACCAGATGTGGGTCACCGGGGCGGCGAGCTCGATGTGGCCCATGCGCTCACGGCGCACCTTGGACCGGGTCACCTCGACGCCGCAGCGCTCGCAGATGATGCCCTTGAAGCGCACGCGCTTGTACTTGCCGCAGTAGCACTCCCAGTCCCGGGTGGGACCGAAGATCTTCTCGCAGAACAGGCCATCCTTCTCCGGCTTCAGGGTCCGGTAGTTGATGGTCTCGGGCTTCTTCACCTCACCGTGCGACCAGGCACGGATGTCGTCGGCCGTGGCCAGGCCGATGCGCAG
>NCKG01000041.1:0-10848 GCA_002279095.1 Cellulomonas sp. 14-74-6 | reverse complement strand
GCGTGCATCCGCCGGTCGAGCCGCTGCTCCGGCTCGTCCAGCACCAGGAGGGATCGCGGACGGGCGAAGCCCGCGGCGAGCAGCAGCCGACGCCGCTGGCCGGACGAGAGGGCCACCGGCAGGGCCCGCGCGTGCTCGGTGAGCCCGAACTCCTCCAGCAGCTCGTCGACCCGGTCCCACGCGTCTCGCACGCCGTGACCGCGCGCGACCAGGTACAGGTGCTCCGCGACGGACAGGGACGGGAAGTAGGCGTCGTCGTCGAGCACGCTCGAGACCTGCGTGCGGAAGCCGATCTCGCGCTCGTCCACCTCGGAGCCGAAGACCTCCAGCCGGCCCTTCACCGGCTCCAGGAGCCCGATCACGGCACGCAGCACGGTGGACTTGCCTGCGCCGTTCGCACCGACGAGCGCAAGGGCGCGGCCGGGCTGGAGGGTGAAGGTCACGGGCGCGCACACCGGGGCGCCGCCGTAGCCGACGAGCAGGTCCTGGGCGCGGACGGCGGGCACTGGTTTCGGCACGACGGTCAGGGTAGACCGCGCGGACGACCGTCCCGTGGGCCGGTCGGGGGGTGCCTCGGCGCGGGCGCCTCGGGTGCCATCCCGGTGGGCGGCCTCAGACCCGCTCGAGGAACTCCTCGCGGTCACCCGTCAGCCGGTCGGCGATGGCGGCGTCGAGCGGTGGCCAGCTCCGCAGCTCCGGGTCGTCCGTCACGAACCGCGTCGCATCTGCGCGGGCGCGTTCGATCACGTCCACATCGCGGGCCACGCGGAGCAGCCGCAAGGAGCTCGTCCCGCCGGACTGCGCCGCTCCGAGGACGTCTCCCTCGCGGCGCAGCTCGAGGTCGGCGGCGGCGAGGGCGAACCCGTCGGACGTGGTGGTCAGCGTCGTGAGCCGGTCCCAGGCCGGTGTCCCCTCCGTCGCGTGCGAGACGAGCAGGCAGGTACCGGGAGCGGTGCCCCGGCCCACCCGACCACGCAGCTGGTGCAGCTGGGACAGGCCGAACCGGTCGGCGTCGAGGACCACCATGACGGTGGCGGCGGGGACGTCGACGCCGACCTCGATGACCGTCGTGGTGATGAGCACGGGCACCGTCCCGGTGGCGAAGTCGGCCAGCACCTGGTCCCGGGCCTCTGCCGGCAACCGGCCGTGCAGCAGGCCGATGTGCACACCGGCCAGCTCCGGGCGGCTGCCGAGGTCCTCCGCCACCTCGAGCACGGCGCGCAGCGGTCGGCGCGGGCCGGCCGTGCCCTCGTCGTCGAGCAGGTCGGCGCCGTCCAGCTCCGCCTCCGGCGAGGCGGCCGAGGCGTCGTCGGGATCGATCCGTGGGCAGACGACGAACACCCTGCCCCCGGCGTCCACCTGCTCGCGCACCAGGGCCCACGTCCGGGCCATGTAGGCGGGCCGGTCCGCGGCCGCCATGAAGGTGCGCACGCCGCTGCGCCCGGTCGGCACCTCGGACAGGACCGACGTCTCGAGGTCCCCGAAGACCGTCATGGCGACGGTCCTGGGGATCGGCGTCGCGGTCATCACCAGCATGTGCGCGGTCGCCTGCGCCTTGGCTCGCAGCAGGTCGCGCTGCTCGACGCCGAAGCGGTGCTGCTCGTCGACCACCACCAGCCCGAGGTCGGCGAACTGCACGGTGGAGGAGAGCAGCGCGTGCGTCCCGACGACGATCCCGGCCCGGCCTCCCGCCGCATCGGCGAGCGCCTCCCGCCGGACCGCCGCCGGCTGAGAGCCCGTCACCAGCGTGACCCGGGTCGCCACGTCGGCCCCGCCGAGGAACCCTCCTTCCGCCAGGTCGCCGAGGAGGGCCCGGAGGGTCCGGGCGTGCTGGACCGCGAGCACCTCGGTGGGGGCCAGCAGGGCGGCCTGGCCGCCGGAGTCGACCACCTGGAGCATCGCGCGGAGCGCCACCACCGTCTTGCCCGACCCGACCTCGCCCTGCAGCAGCCGCTGCATCGGGTGGTCGCCGGCCAGCTCACGCGACAGCACCTGGCCGACCTCACGCTGGCCCGCCGTGAGGGTGAACGGGAGCCGGGCGTCGAAGGCGTCGAGCAGACCGTCCGCGCGGCCGGGACGTCGCACGGCCGCCTGCTGCGCCGCCTGCACCCGCCGGCGGGCCAGCTCGGCCTGGAGGACGAACGCCTCCTCGTACCGGAGCCGGCCCTGCCCACGACGCCACTCGGCGTCCACGTGCGGCTCGTGCACGTCCGTCAGCGCCGAGCGCAGGGTCCCGAGACCCCGGTCGGCCAGCACCTGCGGCGGCAGCGGATCCAGCACGTCGTCCTCGTCCAGCCCGGCGAGCACCCCACGGATCGCCTCCCGGATCTTCCACGACTCGATGCTCTTCGACGCCGGGTAGATCGGGATCGGCCACGCCGCCTCCTCGCGGTGCCGCTCCTCGTCCAGGTCGTCGCCGAGGAGCGTGAACGCCGGGTGCAGCAGCTACAGCTTGGGGCCGTAACGGCTCACCGTGCCGGTGAACATCGCCCGGCGACCCGGCAGCAGCACGCCCTCGTGGTACTTCAGGGCGCCAGGCCTGGCGGCGAAGAAGCCCAGGTCGAGGCGACCGCGCCCGTCGGTGACCACCGCCTCCAGCAGCCCCCGGCCCTGTCGGGTGGTCCGCAGGGTCACCTGGACCACCTGGGCGACGACCGTGACGTGCTCGCCCTCTCGGAGGCCCGCGAGATCCGTCAGCTGCCCGGGCTCGGCGTAGCGGCGCGGATAGTGCCGCAGCAGGTCCCCCACCGTGTGCAGGCCAAGTCCCCCCAGCGCCTTGGCCGCTCCCTTCGACACCACGGCCGTCAGCGGGCGGTCCAGGGGGCGGTCGGAGCGCACGGCCGACGTGCTGGCGCGCGACCCCGCGCTCGAACGGTCGACCACCTCAGTCCACCCCGATCCGCCACGCCGGTCCGGAACCGACCGGACCGACCGGCACCGCGTCGAGGTCCGGGAACCGGTCCGCGAGCGCGCCGAGCACGGCGGCCCCGTCCCGCAACGGGTGCGCGTGCTGGAGGGTGACGGCCTGCGCGGACGGCAGCTCCGCGACCAGCCGCTCGACGGCGAGCACCACGTCGCCGACGCCGTCCACCGCCTCGACGTCACAGCTGCGCAGCCGGAGCAGGGCGGAGCGCGCCTGCTCGGCCCGTCCCGCCGCGGAGCCGCCGTGCGTGCCGAGCAGCGCGAGGGACGCGACGGCCGTCCGCAGCACGCCCACCGCCGTGTCGACGGCCTCCACCCGCACCCCGGGCAGGTCGCCGCCGACGCCGTCCGGGTCGACCAGGAGCCGCGCGGCTGCGGCGGCCTCCTCGGTCCCGGGGAGCACCACCACGTGGTCGGAACCCGTGTCGGCAGCCGCGCGCACCAGGTGTGCCGCGTCCACGGGCGCCTCCGGGCACTGCACCACCACGACCGCGCCACCGGTGGCGAACCAGCCGGCGGTCGCGGGCGACGCCGTCCCGATCACCACCCCGAGGTCGTCGCCCGCGGCCACCTGGGCGGCCGCCCCCTCGACGAGCCGCACCACCACCTGCTCGCGCGACCCGGCGGCCCCGCCCGCCTCGATGGCAGCCGCCGGCAGGTCGGTGTGCACGTGCAGGTGCCACAGGTCGTCCGCACCGACCACGGCGACCGAGTCGCCGACCTCGGCGAGCGCCGTCCGCAACCGGTCCCCCACCGCGGGGGCCGGCTCCGAGGGGCGGACCAGCATCATCACCTCGAACGCGCCGCCGAACCCGGGAGCGTGCCGAGCACCCGTCCGTGGGCCGCCCACCGGGAGCCAGCCCGGGGCACCGGTCAGCGGAGCCGGTTGCTGGCCGGTGGGCGCCAGCAGCGCGCGCTCGAGCGCCTCGAGCAGCACCAGCAGGGCGCAGGCGCCCGCGTCGACCACGCCGGCCTGCCGGAGGACCGGGTTACCCGCGCTGACGTGGCGCAGCTCCGCTCGCGCCTCGCGAAGGGCCACACCGAGCACCTGGTCCGCGGACGAGCCGTCCGCGGCCGAACGGCTCGCACGCTCGCCGACCTGCCGCGCGACGGTGAGGACCGTCCCCTCCTGCGGCAGCGCCACCGCGCGGACGCTCTCGGTAGCGGCCCGGACCAGCGCCCGCGCCAGCAGCTCGCCGTCCGTGCCCGCCGCGCGGCCGGGGACGTCGTGGGAGGCGTCGCCGAGCCCGACGGCGAACCCCTCGAGGTACTGGCTGAGGATGACGCCGGAGTTGCCGCGCGCCGACCGCACGCATCCCAGGGCGAACGCGCGCGCGACCTGCTCGGCGTCCGCTGACTGCGGTGCCCGCCCTGCGGCGGCCGCACCCCCGGCCAACGTCAGCCGGACGTTGGTGCCTGTGTCCGCGTCCCGCACGGGGAACACGTTCACCGCGTCGATCCGGGCGGCCGACCACGCCATCGCGTCGGCGGCGGCCACGGCCCAGGCCCGCACGACGGCGCCGTCCAGCTCCTCCATCGACCTCCCTCTCGTCGGGGCCTACCCTGCCCGGGACCGCCGACATCGCGACCGCCCGCGCCATTTTGGACCCCACCGGACCGTGGGCTAGTCTTGTCCGGTTGTCCGGCCGGTCCGGACCACTGGTGGTGCCCGGCTCGGCTCCCATCGTCTCGCGACGGTGCCGGCGGCCGTGCGGAGCGCCCCACCTGGCGGACGGAGCTCGACCTCCGGCCCGTCCGGCCCTCGAACCATGCACCACTGAAGACCAGGAGAAGATCGTGGCTGCCAACTGCGACGTCTGCGCCAAGGGCCCGAGCTTCGGGCACTCCGTCTCGCACTCGCACATCCGCTCCAAGCGGCGCTGGAACCCGAACATCCAGCGCGTGCGCGTGGTCGTGGCCGGGACGCCGAAGCGGCTGAACGTGTGCACCTCGTGCCTCAAGGCCGGGAAGGTACAGCGCGCGGTCTGACCGACCGGTCGAGCGTCACCGAAGGCCCGTGGGCTCAGCCCGCGGGCCTTCGTGCTGCCCGGGGACGTCGAGCAGCGGTCCTCCTGCCGGTGGACCTTCGCACCGCCGACGACGCCACCGCCACAGGACGCTGTGGCATCGTGAGCCCATGGAGCAGCCCGACGAGGTGGTCGTCCGCCCGGCCGACGTCCACGACGCGTCCGGAATCGCCGAGGTGCACGTCCGGTCGTGGCAGGAGGCCTACGCCGGCATTGTCCCTGACTCGTACCTGGCGGACCTCGACCCGCACGAGCGCACCCCGGTCTGGGCGGACCTGCTGAGCAGGGGCCCTGCCGACGAGGTGCGGACCTGGGTCGCCGTGGTCGGCGACCGCATCGTGGGCTTCGCGTCGCTCGGTCCCGGCCGCGACGAGGACAGCCTGCGGGCGGACCGCGAGATCTACTCGATGTATCTGTCCCCCGAGCAGTGGGGCCGCGGGGTCGCGCGGGAGCTGATGCGCACCGTGATCGCGGAGGCCGGCGCCGGCCGGCGCCTCGTGCTCTGGGTCATGGCGGACAACGAGCGTGCACAGCACTTGTGGCGCCGCCACGGGTTCCAACCGGACGGCATCGAGAAGTACGAGGACGTCGGCGGTGCCGAGCTGCTCGAGGTGCGCTACCGCCGAGGCTGACGGGTCAGCCGCCGAAGTGGTCCCATCCCGGCGCGACGTCGGGCACCCCTCCGGCGACGAGCACCCCGGGCCGGCCGCCGTGCGGCACCGCGAGCACGCGACCCACGACCCGGAACGGCTCCGGGGGCACGGCGTCGGGCGGGAACGTCGCGAGCAGACCGTGGTCCTCACCGCCACCCAGCACCCAGCTGCGGGCGGGCTTCCCGAGCGCCCCTGCGGCATCGGCCAGGCGGTCCAGGTCGTCTCCGAAGGCATCCTCCGCGCGGTCGAGGTCGATCACCACGCCGCTCGCGCGCCCTACCCGGCCGGCATCGCGCAGTAGGCCGTCCGACACGTCGATCATGGCGGTGGCGCCGGCACGAGCGGCCGCCGGCCCGGCGTCCAGCGGGGACGTCGGGCGCAGGTAGGCCGCCACCAGCTCGTCGTCCAGGTGTCCCCGACCGGCGAGCAGCAGGTCGAGGCCTGCCGCCGACCAGCCGCGGACGCCGGCGTGCGCCACCAGGTCGCCCGCCCGGGCTCCGGAGCGACGCACCGGCGCCGCACCCTCGAGGTCGCCGTGCGCCGTCACGCTCACCACGACGAGCGGACCACCGGACAGGTCGCCGCCCACGACGCCGACCCCGAGCGGACTGCACGCCGCGGCGAGCCCCTCGGCGATGCCGACCGCCCAGTCGACCGGCAGGTCGCCCGGCATCACGAGCGCGACCACCAGGGCAGTCGGCCGGGCGCCCATCGCGGCGACGTCGGCGAGGTTCTGGACGGCAGCCCGCCGGCCGACGTCCATCCCCGACGACCAGTCCCGACGGAAGTGCTGGTTCTCCACCAGCACGTCGGTGGTGACCACCACCCGGCCGTCCGGGGCGTTCACCACGGCGGCGTCGTCGCCGGCGGCGATCAGCGTCAGCCGGCCCCGTGGGAGCACCGGGACGAT
The DNA here is from genome assembly GCA_002279095.1 of Cellulomonas sp. 14-74-6. Classification (GTDB taxonomy): domain Bacteria; phylum Actinomycetota; class Actinomycetes; order Actinomycetales; family Cellulomonadaceae; genus Cellulomonas. The sequence continues at coordinate 4,336 of NCKG01000041.1, read as the reverse complement.
GCGACGGAGCAGCGCCTCCTCGGAGAGGTCACGGACGAGCAGGTCAGCCACGGCGGCCCACGCTAGCGCTACGGTGGCGTGTGCCCCTCCCGATGCCCGCCTGGCGGCGCCGTGCCGTCCTGCGGACCTCCGCTCTGCTGGGCGCCGCCGTCGCCGCCGCTTCACTCGCAGGCTGTGCCAGCACGGTTCCCGTCGCCGTGGCGACGCACGCGACGGACCCGGTGTGCGCCGACGTCGTGCTCAGCACGCCGGACGTGCTCGGTCCGGGGCTGCACCGGCTCGCGACGTCCGCGCAGGCCACCACGGCCTGGGGGACCAAGCAGGCGCCCGTCGTCCTGAGGTGCGGGGTCGAGCCGCCGGGGCCGACCACCGAGCGGTGCGAGACGATCCAGACACCCAACGGCCCCAGCATCGACTGGCTGGTGATCCCGGCCGATGCTGCCGCCTCGAGCACGGGCGCGCCGACCGACTGGACGTTCGTCACCTACGGACGCGTGCCGGCGGTCGAGGTGCACGTGCCGGCCTCGGTGGCCGCACAGCGCTCGACGTCGTTCCTCGACGCGCTGGGACCGGCGATCGCGCGGACGGCGAAGGAGCGTTCCTGCGTCTGACCGGCGCGACGGGCGACCGCACCGGGCGTGGCGACGCTCAGCGCAGGCCGGTGGGCCGTTCGAGCGCGAGCCGCAAGAGCTGGTCGACCAGCGTCGCGTAGTCGGTACCCGTCGCGGCCCACATCCGCGGGTACATCGAGAACGGCGTGAACCCCGGCATCGTGTTGATCTCGTTGACCACCACGTCGCCGCCGGCCGTGACGAACACGTCGACACGGGCGAGACCCTCGCAGCCGACGGCGTCGAACGCCTGCACAGCGATCGCCTGGACCCGCTCGATCACGTCGGCGGGCAGGTCGGCCGGGCACTCGAGGCGCACGCTCGCCTCGTCGAGGTACTTGGCCTCGAAGTCGTAGAAGGCGTGCCGGTGGTCGGTGACGACGATCTCCCCCGGAAGGGACGCCCGTGCCGGCCGGCCGTCCGCGCCGCCCAGCACGCCGCACTCGATCTCGCGACCGACGATCGCCGCCTCGACGACGACCTTGGGGTCGTGCTCCGCCGCCGCGCGGATCGCCGTCTCCAGGTCCGCCCAGTCGTCCACGCGGCTGATGCCGAGGCTGGACCCCGCACGCGCAGGCTTGACGAACACCGGCAGGCCGAGCTCCTGCACGCGCGCGACCACACCCGCGGGGTCCCGGTCCAGCTCGCCGGGACGCACCACGCGGTACGGCCCGACGGTCAGCCCCTGACCGGCGAAGACCAGCTTCATCATCTGCTTGTCCATGCCGACCGCGGAGGCGAGCACGCCGGCCCCGACGTACCGGACGTCGGCCAGCTCGAGCATGCCCTGCAGCGTGCCGTCCTCACCGAACGGGCCGTGCAGCAGCGGGAAGACGACGTCCACGGTGCCCAGCGCCTCGGCGACCCCTCCGCGCAGCACCTGCAGCTCACGGTCGTCGACCGCCTGCGGCAGCAGCACGCGCGCCGGTGCGTCCGTCACCTCCGGCAGCCTGCCGCCGGTGATCGCCCAGCGGTCCGGGTCGTCGTCCACCGGCACCCACCGACCGTCACGCGTGATGCCGACGGCGAGCACGTCGTAGTGGTCGCGGTCGATCGCGCGGAGCACGCCCCCTGCGGTGACGCAGCTGATGGGGTGCTCGCCGGACCGGCCGCCGAACAGCACCATGACCCTGGGGCGGCGCGGGGCGGGAGTGTCGGACATCGCGCCGACCCTACCCCGAGCGGCGGGCTACCCTGCGCGGGTGAACGACACGTCGGAGCACCCGATCGGCCTGTCCCCCGCCACGCTGGCGGTCACCGCAGGCAGGCCGCCCCGTGCGCAGGGTGCTCCGGTGAACCCCCCGATCGTGCTCTCCTCGACCTACGTCTCCCAGGGCGTGCCGGGCCCGGGCGAGCTCGTGTACACGCGCAGCGGCACCGAGACGTGGCGACCGTTCGAGGAGGCGCTCGGACAGCTCGAGGGGTCCACCCGTCCGGCCCTGCTGTTCGGCTCCGGCATGGCCGCGGTGGCAGCGGCGCTCTCGCTGGTGCCGACCGGCGGCACGGTCGTCGTGCCGCGGCACGCCTACCAGGTCAGCCTGGGTCTGCTCGACGAGCTCGAGGCACGAGGAGCCGTCTGCGTGACGCGGGTCGACATCGCCGACACCGATGCGGTGGTGGGAGCCCTCGCCGGGGCGGCGATGCTCTGGGTGGAGACGCCGACCAACCCGATGCTCGAGGTCGCCGACCTGCCGGTGCTCGTGGAAGCGGCGCACGGCGTCGGCGCTCTCGTGGCGGTCGACAACACCTTCGCGACGCCGCTCGGTCAGCGGCCTCTGACGCTCGGCGCCGACGTCGTCGTGCACTCGGTGACCAAGTACCTCGCGGGCCACAGCGACGTCGTGCTGGGCGCTGCGCTGGCGGACGACGAGACCATCCATGCACGCCTGCTGGCGCACCGGACGGTCCACGGCGCCATCGCGGGGCCCTTCGAGGCGTGGCTGGCGCTCCGCGGGCTGCGGACGCTGGCACTGCGGGTCGAGCGGTCGCAGGCCACGGCCGCTGAGCTCGCGCGGCGCCTGGCGGACCACCCCGGCGTCGCCGAGGTGCGGCACCCGAGCCTGCCGGGCGACCCGGGGCACCGGCGCGCCGCACGGCTGATGGAGGGCTTCGGCTCGATCCTCTGCGTCCGGCCCGCGGGCGGACCGGCCGTCGCGGACGCGGTGGTCGGCGGCGTCCGGCTGTGGGTCCCCGCGACCAGCCTGGGCGGAGTGGAGTCGTCGCTCGAACGCCGCCGGCGCTACAGCACCGAGTCACCCACCGTTCCGGACGACCTGCTGCGGCTCTCCGTCGGCATCGAGGACGTGGAGGACCTCTGGTCCGACCTCGACGCGGCACTGCTGGTCGCGACCAACCGGTAGCTAGATGCCCTCGGCCTTCGTCGGCCGGCCCAGCAGCAGCGGGGCGAGCTCCACCACCGGCAGGTCCTCGTAGAGGACGCGCACCACGGCTTCCGTGATGGGCATCTCGACGCCGCGGGACCGGGCGAGGTCCAGCACGGGTCGGCACGTCTTGACGCCTTCTGCGGTGCCGCCCGTCGCCGTGATCGCGTCCGCCAGCGACATCCCCGCGCCGAGGTGCACGCCGAGGCGGTGGTTGCGGGAGTCGGGCGACGCGCACGTCGCCATCAGGTCGCCCATGCCGGCCAGACCGCCGAACGTGTCGGCATCGGCACCCAGGGCCAGACCGAGCCGGGTGATCTCCACCAGGCCCCGCGTGATCACCGTGGCCATCGTGTTGAACCCGAGGCCGCGGCCCTGCGAGATGCCCACCGCGAGCGCGATGACGTTCTTCACGGCACCGCACAGCTCGACGCCGACCACGTCGGGGTTGGTGTAGGGCCGGAAGTACGACGACCACACGGAGCGCGCGACGAAGGCGGCGGTGTCCGGGTCCGTGCTGGCGACGACCGTGGCCGTCGGCTGCCGCTGGGCGATCTCGTGCGCGAGGTTCGGTCCGGAGATGACTGCGACCCGTCCCGCCGGCACGTCCAGCGCCTCGGCGACCACCTGGCTCATCCGCCGGTCGGAGGACAGCTCGACGCCCTTCATCAGGGACACGACGACGGTGTCCGGACCGATGGCCGACCGGAGGGGTTCGAGCAGCGCCCGCGCACCCTGCGACGGCACGGCGACGGCGACCAGGTCGGCTCCCCGTACCGCCTCGACGACATCGGCCTCGGCGGTGACGGTCGGTGGCAGCGCCACCCCGGGCAGGTAGGCCTCGTTGCGGTGCTCGTCGCGGATCTGTCGGCACACCTGCGGGTCACGGCCCCAGACGGTCACGTCGCAGCCGGCGTCGGCCAGCACCATCGCGAACGTGGTGCCCCAGCTGCCCGCGCCCAGCACGGCTGCACGGGTCGCCGTGCCCGACGGGCGCGCGCCCGATGTCGAGTCGTCCGTCACGACGCCGACGGCGTGCTGGTCGCCCCGCCACGACCACCCGGAGGCGGCACGAACCGGACCGCGGGGGCCTGCTCGCTGCGGATGCCCTCGAGCAGCCGCGTGATCGCCTCCATCACGCGCTCCGTCGCCTCCCGCAGCGTCGCGGAGTCCATCGGTCGGTCGTACAGGTCGTCGAGCACCACGGGCGGCCCGGCGAGAACCTCGACGTGCGCCCGGGGGAACAGGTGCGGCACCTTGCCGTAGCGCGCGAGCAGATGGTGCGCCCCCCACTGGGCGACGGGGATCACCGGGGCCCGGGTGGTCAGCGCGAGACGTGCCAAG
>NCKG01000325.1:0-1685 GCA_002279095.1 Cellulomonas sp. 14-74-6 | reverse complement strand
GCGCACGGCACCCCCCGCGCCAACACCCTGCAGACGGCCGGTCTGCTCAGCAGCAACCCGAACTCGGCGCTGCCGCAGCGCCTGTCGTCCTCGCAGGCGCTGACCTGCGACCAGAACCACGGGTACAGCGCGGAGCAGAAGGCGGCCGACGGCGGCCGCAACGACCTGTACATGCAGAACACCGACGTGGAGACCTGCACCCCCGGCCTGTTCACCGAGCCCGGGCTGGTCATGGACTACTACGACCGCAACACCGTGACGGGGCTGTGGAACTACGCGCAGCACTACGCGATGAGCGACAACTCGTACTCGACGACGTTCGGGCCGTCCACGCCGGGCGCGATCAACCTGATCAGCGGCCAGACGCACGGCATCCACGCCGTCACGCCCACCGGCACGCCGACCACCGACTCCTACGTCGTCGCCTCGCCGGACGCCAGCGGCGTCGGCACGGTCGTCAACGACCCGGACCCGTACTTCGACGACTGCTCCAACTCCAACGCGACCAGGTCGAACAACCTCGCGGTGGCCAGCGGCAAGAACGTCGGTGACCTGCTGAACGCCAAGGGCGTGACGTGGGGCTGGTTCCAGGGCGGCTTCAAGCCGACCACGCCCTACGCCGGTCCCGGCACCAAGGCCGTCTGCGGCGCGACGAGCACCAACATCGGCGGCGGCACGTCGCTCGACTACAGCCCGCACCACTCGCCGTTCGAGTACTACGCCTCGACGTCCAACCCGCACCACCTGGCCCCGAGCTCGGTGGCCGCGATCGGGCACACCGACCAGGCGAACCACAACTACGACATGACCGACTTCGACGCGGCACTCGCGGCCGGCAACCTGCCCGCCGTCAGCTTCCTCAAGGCGCCCGCCTACCAGGACGGGCACGCCGCGTACTCCGACCCGATCGACGAGCAGCACTTCCTGGTCAAGGAGATCAACGCGCTGCAGAGGTCGCCGGAGTGGTCCAGCACCGCGGTGGTCGTCGCGTACGACGACTCCGACGGCTGGTACGACCACCAGTCCGCGGTGATCACCAACGGCTCGAACGACCCCGCCAGGGACGCCGCCATCTGCACCTCGGCGGCGGCCACGGTCGGCGTCGCGGGCGGCTACGCCGACCGCTGCGGCCCCGGCACCCGCCAGCCGCTGCTGGTGATCTCGCCGTTCTCGAAGACCAACTACGTCGACCACACGCAGACCGACCAGGCGTCGATCCTGTCGTTCGTGGAGACCAACTGGGGCACCGGCCGCATCGGCGACTTCTCCGCCGACGCCGAGGCGGGCTCGCTGGACGGGCTGTTCGACTTCCACCGTCCGGTGGGGCGGCAGGTGCTGCTGAACACCGACGGGTCCGTCGCATCGGTCAAGGTCACCACGCCGCGGCACGACTGACCGGCAGTCAGCACACGGTCCCGGCCCGGCCCGCACGCCTCACGGTGGCGGTGCCGGGCCGGAGCCGTGCCGGGGTCGAGCGTCAGCTGGTGGACAGCTCGACGAGCACCGCGGGCAGACCGTCGAGCAGCTCGCGTGCCAGGTACCCGGTCAGCCCGACGCGCGCGGCCAGCCGGTCACCGGCGGACCCGTGCAGCCAGACCCCCCAGCACGCGGCCTGCGCCGGGTCGGCACCGCCGGCGAGGAGCCCGGCGATCGCCCCCGCCAGCACGTCGCCGCTGCCGGAGGTG
>NCKG01000040.1:0-10917 GCA_002279095.1 Cellulomonas sp. 14-74-6 | reverse complement strand
GCGGCGACCGGCACCCACGGCGCCCGTCAGGCGCGGAGGTCGATCAGCATGCAGGTCAGCCGGGCGGTGCAGAGCCGTCGTCCGCCGTCGTCGTCCACCGTCACCTCGTAGGTCGCCAGCGAACGACCCAGGTGCACGGCGGTCGCCACCGCGTGCACCCAGCCCTCACGGGCCGAGCGATGGTGCGTGACGTTGAGCTCGATCCCGACGGCCGCGCGACCCTCCCCGGCGTGACGCTGCGCCGCGTACGACCCCAGCGTCTCCGCGAGCGTGGCCGACGCGCCGCCGTGCAGCAGGCCGAGGGGCTGGGTGTTCCCGGCGACCGGCATGCGACCCTCGGCGCGCTCGGCGGTCACGAGAGTCAGCTCGATCCCCATGCGCTCCAGGAGGGATCCGGCGGTCGAGGCGGTGTCGGACATGGCAGATAGGTTGGCACCCGTGAGCCAGACGCAGCCACCTACCGTGACCACCGCCGGCTCCGGGCCTCGTCCGCGGCTCCTGCTGATCGACGGCCACTCGATGGCCTACCGGGCCTTCTTCGCGCTCCCCGTGGACAAGTTCGCCACGTCGACCGGTCAGCCGACCAACGCGGTGTTCGGGTTCACCTCGATGCTCGCCAACCTGCTGCGCGACGAGACCCCCACGCACGTCGCGGTCGCGTTCGACGTCGGTCGGACCACGTTCCGCTCCGAGACGTACGAGCAGTACAAGGCGAACCGGGACGCGAGCCCCGAGCCGTTCCGCGGTCAGGTGGACATCATCCGCAGGCTGCTCGACACGCTGCACATCCAGGTCCTGGATAAGGCCGGCTTCGAGGCGGACGACGTGCTGGCCACCCTGGCCTCCCAGGGTCGTGACCAGGACATGGACGTGCTGATCTGCTCCGGCGACAGGGACTCCTTCCAGCTGGTCGGCCCGCACGTCACGGTGCTGTACCCGGTACGCGGCGTGTCCGAGCTGAGCCGCATGACTCCCGAGGCCGTGGAGGAGCGGTACGGCCTGCCGCCGCACCTCTACCCGGACCTCGCAGCGCTGGTGGGGGAGACGAGCGACAACCTGCCCGGCGTGCCGGGGGTGGGCCCCAAGACGGCGGCCAAGTGGGTGCTCGGCTACGGCGGTCTGGACGGGGTCGTCGCCGCTGCGGACACCATCCCGGGCAAGGCGGGTGAGTCGCTGCGCGCCAACCTCGAGCAGGTGCAGCTGAACCGGCGCCTGAACCGGCTGGTGGACGACCTCGACCTGCCGCTCGGCCCCGAGGACCTCGCCGTACGCCCCTGGGACCGGCAGGCGCTCCACACGATCCTCGACGAGCTCGAGTTCCGGACTCTGCGCGACCGCCTGTTCGCGATGCTCCCGGACGAGCGCCCGGCGGAGGCGCCGGTGGCCGGTGGAGCGCTCGACCTCGTGTCGGTGGGAGCCGGCGGCCTCGGGACCTGGCTGACGGACCGCACCGGGCAGGTGCTCGGGGTCGACGTGCGCGGCTCCGGTGCGCCGTCGGGCGGCGACGCCTGGGGCATCGCGCTGGCCGACGCTGCGGGGGAGGCGGTCGCGTTCGACCTCGCGGAGATCGACCCCGCGGACGAGGCCGCACTGGCGGCCTGGCTGGCGGACCCGGAGGCGCCCAAGTCCCTGCACGGCGCCAAGGAGTCGTGGCACGCCCTGATGGGCCGAGGCCTACCTCTGGCCGGGGTGGTGTTCGACACCGAGCTGGCGGCGTACCTGTGCCAGCCGGACCGGCGCGCCTACGACCTCCCCGACCTCGCGATCGGCTACCTGCGGCGCGAGCTCGGTTCCGACGACGCGGCGTCCGGCGCTCAGGGGGCGCTGGACCTGGCCCTCGACGGTGCCGGCGAGGGCCGCCGGGCGGCCGTGCGGGCCGCCGCCGTGCGCGACCTGACCGACGTGCTCGGAGCCGAGCTGGTGGACCGCGGTGCGCGTCGGCTGCTCGACGACGTGGAGCTGCCGCTGCAGGCGGTGCTCAGCAGGATGGAACGGACCGGCATCGGCGTGGACGGCGAGTACCTGTCCGGCCTCGAGCGCGAGTTCGACCACCAGGTGCAGGCCGCGGCCGCGGACGCCTACGCGGTGATCGGCCGCGAGGTGAACCTCGGCTCGCCGAAGCAGCTGCAGGAGGTGCTGTTCGACCAGCTCGGCATGCCGCGGACCAAGAAGATCAAGACCGGGTACACCACCGACGCGGCGGCGCTGACCGACCTGTTCGCGCGGACCCAGCACCCGTTCCTCGAGCACCTGCTGGCGCACCGGGACGCCATCCGGCTGCGCCAGACGGTCGAGGGGCTGCTGCGGTCGGTCGCACCCGACTCACGCATCCACACCACGTTCCAGCAGACCATCGCCGCGACCGGCCGGCTGTCCTCCGCGGACCCGAACCTGCAGAACATCCCCATCCGCACCGAGGCGGGACGTCAGATCCGCCGGGCCTTCGTGGTGACGGACCCGTTCGCGACGCTCCTCACGGCGGACTACTCGCAGATCGAGATGCGGATCATGGCGCACCTCTCGGGTGACGAGGGGCTGATCGAGGCGTTCCGCAGCGGTGAGGACCTGCACAGCTACGTCGCCTCGCACGTGTTCTCGGTTCCCACCGATCAGGTGACACCGGCGATGCGGTCCAAGATCAAGGCGATGAGCTACGGCCTGGCGTACGGGCTCTCCTCGTACGGTCTGTCGCAGCAGCTGTCGATCGACGTCTCGGAGGCGTCGGCGCTGATGGCCGACTACTTCTCCCGCTTCGGTGGGGTCCGTGACTACCTGACCGGGGTGGTCGACGAGGCTCGCGCCACCGGGTACACCGCCACGATCCTCGGGCGCCGCCGGTACCTTCCCGACCTGTCGAGCGACAACCGTGCCAGGCGGGACGCCGCGGAACGGATGGCCCTGAACGCGCCGATCCAGGGCAGCGCCGCCGACCTGATCAAGATCGCCATGCTCGGTGTGGACCGAGAGCTCACCCGCCGTGGGCTGCGGTCCCGCCTGCTGCTGCAGGTCCACGACGAGCTGGTGCTGGAGGTCGCGCCGGGCGAGGAGCAGGAGCTGGAGTCCCTCGTCCGCGAGCAGATGGGTGCGGCGGGGGACCGGGTGCCGGGCGGACCTCTCGAGGTGCCGCTCGACGTCTCGGTCGGTACGGGTTCCAGCTGGCACGAGGCCGGTCACTGACCTGCCGCAAGGCCGCGGCATGCGGTGCCACGGCCACTCCGCCGCACCGCCCGTCGAGCCGGGTCAGTCCGGTCGGTGGGCGCTGACGATCAAGGTCCCGGGAAGCTGGGCGCCCCGTACCGGTCCCCAACCGCCCCACGTGCGGGTGTGCCCGGCCGGCCACTCCGGTTCGAGCAGCCCGTCCAGCACGAGCCCGGCAGTCAGGACGTCGGCGATCACCTCTCCCAACGTCCGGTGGTACTCGGCGTAGAGCACGCGGCCGCTGGAAGCCGTCTCGACGTACGGCCGGCGGTCGAAGTACGACCGCGTGGCCGTGAGCCCGCCCACTCCGGGGTCGTCGGGGAAGGGCCACCGCAACGGGTGCGTGGTGCTGAACACCCACCGCCCGCCCGGTCGCAGCACGCGCGCCACCTCGGCGTGCACCCTGCCGGGGTCGGGGACGAAGGGCAGCGCCCCGAACGACGTGAAGACGACGTCGAAGCTCGCGTCGAGGAAGGGCAGTGCCCGGGCGTCCGCCTGGACGGTCGGCACCCGGATGGCGCAGGCGCGGTCCAGCGTCGCCGCGGACTGGAGCATCCCGGCCGACACGTCGGTGGCCACCACCTCGACCCCGCGACCCGCGAGCCACCGGGAGCACTGCGCCGCTCCGGCCGCGACCTCGAGCACCCGCGACGACGCGGGCTCGAGCTCGCCGAGGAGGTGGCGGTCGGCCTCGCGCAGGCCCTCCGGGCACCAGACGAAGTCCGCAGCGCCCAGGAAGTCGCCGTGCTCCTGGAGGTACTCCTGCGCGTTCGCGTCCCACCAGCGGCGTGACGCCCGGCCGCCCTCCTCGTCAGGAACGTCTCGGTACCCGGCCTCCGCGAGCTCGTCGTCCTCCGTCGCCGCCATGACCCCATCCTGCCGGGCGCGCCTGGGACGACGGTCCGGCCGGTGCCCTTCCACTTCTGACTACGCTGGATTCGCGGCGAGCCCGACGGCGTGCCCCGCAGATCAGCTGGGGTGGACCGGACAACGAAGGAGTACGTCAGGTGCGAGTCGGACTGCTGACCGGGGGCGGCGACGTCCCGGGCCTGAACGCCGCGATCCGTGCGGTCGTCAAGCGTGGCGAGGGGGAGCACGGCCACACGATCGTGGGCTTCCGCAACGGCTGGAAGGGCGTGGCGGACGGCGACGTGCATCCGCTCGGCCGCCAGGACATCAGGAACGTGCTGGCGACGGGCGGCACGCTCCTCGGCACCGCACGCTTCCACCCGCACCGCAACGAGGGCGGCATCGAGGCGGTGCTCACGACGCTCGAGGCGGAGCGCATCGACGCGCTGATCTGCATCGGTGGCGACGGCACGCTGGACGCGGCGAGCAAGATCTCCGAGGCCGGCATCAACGTGATCGGCATCCCCAAGACGATCGACAACGACGTCTGGGGAACCGACTACTCGATCGGTTTCGACACGGCCGTGACGATCGCGACCGAGGCGGTCGACCGCATCCACACCACGGCGGAGAGCCACAACCGCGTGATGATCGTCGAGGTGATGGGTCGGCACGCCGGGTGGATCGCCGTGACCTCGGGCATCGCCGGCGGCGCCGAGCTGGTGCTCGCCCCGGAGGAGCCCTTCGACATCGAGAAGGTCACTCGTTTCCTCAAGCACCGGCACCGGGCGCACGCCAGCTTCTCCATCGTCGTCGCGGCCGAGGGTGCGGTCCCCGCACCGGGCACGGCGATGCACTACGAGACCGAGGTCGGCAAGTTCGGCGAGATCGTCGCCGGCGCCATCGGTGAGCGACTGAAGTCCGAGATCGAGACCCGCACGGGCTTCGACACGCGTGTGACGGTGCTCGGGCACGTGCAGCGCGGGGGCATCCCGACGGCGTTCGACCGGATCCTCGCGTCCCGCTTCGGCGTGGCGGCGATCGACGCCGCCACCGAGGGACGGTCCGACGTGATGACGGCGATCCACGGCGAGCGGGTGGACCTGGTGCCGATCGCCGACATCGCCGGCAAGGTGAAGTACGTGCCCGACCAGATGCTGGCGGTGGCGCGGGCGCTCGCCTGAACGGCCGAGCCGCGTCGCGCGGCACCGACCGCGACTTGGCCGGCACCGCCGTGCACCGATAGGGTGGACGGCGGTGCCGCGCGCCCACGTGCCCTCCGACCGGATCAACCGGTGCGGGGGAAGGTTCGGTGGCGGTCGGCGGTCACCACCACATCACCATCCATCTGTCCGAACTACTCCCTGTCCGCATCGGAGCCCACCCCTACATGAGCATCTCCACCCCCGCGAAGCCCACCTCGCAGCAGGTCGCGGTCAACGACATCGGCACGGCCGAGGACTTCATGGCGGCGATCGACGCCACCATCAAGTACTTCAACGACGGCGACATCGTCGAAGGCGTGATCGTCAAGGTCGACCGTGACGAGGTCCTTCTCGACATCGGCTACAAGACCGAGGGCGTCATCCCCTCCCGCGAGCTGTCCATCAAGCACGACGTGGACCCCGGTGAGGTCGTCAAGGTCGGCGACGAGGTCGAGGCCCTGGTCCTCCAGAAGGAGGACAAGGAGGGTCGTCTGATCCTGTCCAAGAAGCGCGCCCAGTACGAGCGCGCCTGGGGCACGATCGAGAAGATCAAGGAGGAGGACGGCGTCGTCACCGGCACCGTCATCGAGGTGGTCAAGGGTGGCCTGATCCTCGACATCGGCCTGCGCGGCTTCCTGCCGGCTTCGCTTGTCGAGATGCGCCGGGTCCGCGACCTCCAGCCGTACGTCGGCAAGGAGATCGAGGCCAAGATCATCGAGCTCGACAAGAACCGCAACAACGTGGTCCTGTCGCGCCGCGCGTGGCTCGAGCAGACGCAGTCCGAGGTTCGCTCGACCTTCCTGCAGACGCTGCAGAAGGGCCAGGTCCGTCCGGGCGTCGTGTCCTCGATCGTCAACTTCGGTGCGTTCGTCGACCTGGGCGGCGTGGACGGTCTCGTGCACGTCTCCGAGCTGTCCTGGAAGCACATCGACCACCCGTCCGAGGTCGTCGAGGTGGGCCAGGAGGTCACTGTCGAGGTTCTCGACGTCGACTTCGACCGCGAGCGTGTCTCCCTGTCGCTGAAGGCGACGCAGGAGGACCCGTGGCAGGCCTTCGCCCGCACGCACGCCATCGGCCAGGTCGTGCCCGGCAAGGTCACCAAGCTCGTCCCGTTCGGTGCGTTCGTGCGCGTCGAGGACGGCATCGAGGGCCTGGTGCACATCTCCGAGCTGGCCGTGCGCCACGTGGAGATCCCGGAGCAGGTCGTGCAGGTCGGCGACGACGTGTTCGTCAAGGTCATCGACATCGACCTGGAGCGCCGCCGCATCTCGCTGTCGCTCAAGCAGGCGAACGAGGGATTCGACCCGACCTCGGAGGACTTCGACCCCGCGCTGTACGGCATGGCGGCGGAGTACGACGAGCAGGGCAACTACAAGTACCCCGAGGGCTTCGACCCCACCACGTCCGAGTGGCTCGAGGGCTACGAGGCCCAGCGCGAGGCGTGGGAGGCCCAGTACGCGGCCGCTCACGACCGCTGGGAGGCCCACCGCAAGCAGGTCGCGGCCGCTGCTGCGGCCGACGCCGAGGCGGCCACCGGCGGCGAGGCGTCGTCCGGCTCCGTGCCGACGTCCTACTCGTCGGCCTCCGACGAGGCGACCGGCACGCTGGCCTCGGACGAGGCGCTCGCCGCTCTGCGGGAGAAGCTGACCGGCAACTGACCCGGTCCTGCGGTCCATCGACGGCCGGTCACCCCTCAGGGTGGCCGGCCGTCGGCGTCTCCGTCGTTCGGCTCCGACGGCAGGGTCCGTTCGGCGGAGAGCACGCCGAGCGTGCGCATCCTGCGCTGCGCCAGGGCACGATGGGCTGATGCAGAGGATCGGGCTCACCGGTGGGATCGCGGCAGGCAAGTCCGTCGCGGCGCGGCGCTTCATCGAGCTCGGCGCGGTGCTGATCGACGCCGATGCCCTGGCGCGCGAGGTGGTGGCGCCAGGGACGCTGGGCCTGGAGCAGGTCGTCGAGGCGTTCGGCCCGGAGGTGCTCGCGGCGGACGGCAGCCTGGACCGGGCCGCACTGGCGGCGCGAGTCTTCGCTGACGCGGAGGCTCGGCGGCGGCTCGAGGCGCTGCTGCACCCTCAGGTCCGCCGGCTCGCGGCCGAGCGTGAGGCGGCGGCGGCGGCCATGGACCCGGACGCGGTCGTCGTCCACGACATCCCGCTCCTGGTGGAGACGGGCCAGGCGGAGACCTTCGGCATGGTCGTCGTGGTGCACGCGCCGCAGGAGCAGCGGGTCAGCCGGCTCGTCGACGGCCGCGGCATGCCGGAGGCGGAGGCGCGGGCGCGGGTTGCGGCGCAAGCCGACGACGACGCTCGGCTCGCTGCCGCCGACGTCGTGCTGGACGGGACGGGCACCGACGACGAGCTGCGGCACCAGGTGGACCGCCTGTGGTCCCGTCTCGCACAGGAGCGCTCCGCCGAACGGGAGGCGGACCTGGCGTCCGCCGAGGAGCACCGCCGGCGCTAGACAGCTCCCACGGCTGCCCCGGCGGTGGCGTCCGACACGCGCACGACGGGTCCACCGGCTCGACCACGCGCACCGCTAGCGTCGCCCCGGGCATCGGCGGGACGTGGGGTGGTGCAGGGTGCGGCGGAGCGCAGCGCTCGCGACGGCTTCGCTGTCCGTGCTCCTCTCGCTGGCCCTCGGTACGTCCGCCGTGGCGCTGCGCGAGGAGCCTCAGGCGCACGTCGAACGTGCCGCGGTGGAGGCGAACGACGTCCCGTCGGGTGCGCTGGCGACCGAGCGGCTGGCCGCCTTGCCACGCCCCGATGCCACCACCGTGGCGGCGGCGGTCGCGGACGAGCCGCGCGCACCCCAGCCACCTCCACCGCCACCGCCGGCGGCCGACGCTGCATCGCCGGACTGCGCTGCGCTGGCATGCGTCGCCCTCACGTTCGACGACGGGCCGGGGCCGGACACGGGGAGGCTGCTGGACGAGCTGGCGGCTCGCGGCGTGCACGCCACCTTCTTCGTCGTCGGCCGGCAGATCGCGAAGCAGCCCGGCGCGGTGGCGCGCGAGGTCGCCGCAGGACACGTGGTCGGCAACCACACCTGGGACCACGCGATGCTCCCCGGCCTGAGCGACGAGGCGGTCGCCGCGGAGCTCGACAGCGCGTCGCAGGCCATCGTCGCGGCGGGTGCACCCGCTCCGACCCTGGCGCGGCCTCCCTACGGCTCCCTGTCACCGTCGGTCACGCAGGCGTTCGGGAGCCGTGGGATGGCGGGTGTGCTCTGGGACGTCGACACGGAGGACTGGAAGAACCGTGACGCCGGTGCCACCACCGAGCGGGCTCTTGCCGGGGCTCACCCGGGGGCGATCATCCTGATGCACGACATCTACCCGTCGACGGTCGATGCGGTGCCCGGCCTGGTGGATGCGCTCCGTGCGCGCGGGTTCACCCTGGTCACCGTCCCTCAGCTGCTCGGTGCGCCCGCCGCCGGAGCCGTGTACACCCACCGATGAACGGACCTTGGCGCCGACGGGTCGATCTGCCAATCTGATGCGCGATCGGGCGCAAGTCTCCGGACCGAACGTCCGATAAGAAGGCGAGGAGGCGAGGACGCCTCTCCGGCCCGCAACGGGTCGCACGTGAACGAAGGCGGTGTGGCCTTGTCGTCGGTGGGGACCAGAGGCTGGGCGGCTCGGCCGTGGCAGTCCAAGGCATCGGTGTCCGTCGCCTCCGCGTCGATCGACGTCCCGCGCATGCTGGAGCTGGCGACCGCCGGTGCGCGCGGCATCGAGGACGACCGGGGCTGGGTGACGGTCGGGCCGCGGACGCCGGTCCGGGTCGACTTCCTGATGCGGGACCTGGCCCGGCCGGAGGCCGGCGAGATCATGCGGTTCCGGGTCGAGGCCGAGCGCGCGGCGGGCCGGGTGACGGCTCGCTCGGCGATCGAGTCCTTCACGGTGAAGGACTCCGGGGTCGGGGGGCTGGTGCCGGTGGCCAACCGACGGCTGATCGGGTTCTCCGCGTACCAGGCGTTCATGGAGCGCTTCGCGGCGATGGTGAAGGCGGACGACATCTACTCGGTGGTCTCGTTCACCAGCGGCCGCTGACACCGCGGGCCGCTCGGGCCGGCGGTCCGGGTCGGGGCCGTCGGCGACCGTGTCGGTGGCCCGACGTACGGTGGTCGCATGCGTCCCGTCACCGACCTGCAGCGGACGGTCGCGCCGTTCGAGGTGATCTCCGAGTACACCCCTAGCGGCGACCAGCCGACCGCGATCGCCGAGCTGACCCGCCGTCTGAAGGCGGGGGAGAAGGACGTGGTGCTGCTCGGCGCCACCGGTACCGGCAAGTCCGCCACCACGGCGTGGCTGATCGAGCAGGTGCAGCGGCCGACGCTGGTGATGGCGCCCAACAAGACCCTCGCGGCGCAGCTGGCCACGGAGTTTCGCGAGCTGCTGCCCAACAACGCCGTCGAGTACTTCGTCTCGTACTACGACTACTACCAGCCCGAGGCGTACATCGCGCAGACGGACACCTACATCGAGAAGGACTCGTCGATCAACGACGAGGTGGAACGGCTGCGGCACTCGGCGACCAGCTCCCTGCTCACGCGCCGTGACGTCGTCGTGGTGGCCACCGTCAGCTGCATCTACGGGCTCGGTACGCCGCAGGAGTACGTCGACCGCATGGTCACCCTCAACGTCGGCGACCAGGTGGACCGGGACCAGCTGCTGCGCCGGTTCGTCACGATGCAGTACACGCGCAACGACATGGCGTTCACCCGAGGGACGTTCCGGGTGCGCGGCGACACCGTGGAGATCATCCCGGTGTACGAGGAGCTCGCGGTCCGCATCGAGTTCTTCGGGGACGAGATCGAGGCGATCGCCACGCTGCACCCATTGACCGGCGACGTGGTCCGTTCCGAGCAGCAGGTGCACGTGTTCCCTGCGACGCACTACGTCGCCGGTCCGGAGCGCATGGAGCGCGCCATCACCGGCATCGAGTCCGAGCTGGAGCACCGGCTCGTCGAGCTGGAGCGGCAGAACAAGCTCCTCGAGGCGCAGCGGCTTCGGATGCGCACCACCTACGACCTCGAGATGATGCGCCAGATCGGCTCCTGCTCCGGGATCGAGAACTACTCCCGGCACATCGACGGCCGGGCACCCGGCTCCGCGCCGAACACGCTCCTCGACTACTTCCCGGAGGACTTCCTCCTGGTGATCGACGAGTCGCACGTCACGGTGCCGCAGATCGGCGCGATGTTCGAGGGCGACATGTCGCGCAAGCGCGCACTGGTGGACTTCGGGTTCCGCCTGCCGTCCGCGGTGGACAACCGGCCGCTGCGCTGGGAGGAGTTCGTCGAGCGCATCGGGCAGACGGTCTACCTCTCCGCGACGCCGGGCAGCTACGAGCTGTCGATGTCCGACGGCGTGGTGGAGCAGATCATCCGGCCCACCGGCCTGGTGGATCCGCAGGTGGTGGTCAAGCCCACCAAGGGGCAGATCGACGACCTGCTCGGGGAGATCCGTGACCGGGTCGACCGCGACGAGCGCGTCCTCGTCACCACGCTGACCAAGAAGATGGCGGAGGACCTGACCGACTACCTCCTGGAGAAGGGCGTCCGGGTGCGGTACCTGCACTCGGAGGTCGACACCCTGCGCCGCGTCGAGCTGCTGCGCGAGCTGCGGCTCGGGGAGTTCGACGTGCTGGTCGGGATCAACCTG
>NCKG01000324.1:0-1705 GCA_002279095.1 Cellulomonas sp. 14-74-6 | reverse complement strand
GTTGGAGCTGCTGGGGGAGACGGGTCTCGACGCCGTGCTGCTGATCACCTACACGCTGGACTTCGCCCGGCAGTCGCCCGAGGAGTTCGTCCGGCGTTACCTGGTGGAGGGGCTGCACGCCAGGACGGTCGTCGTCGGGCGCGACGTGCGCTTCGGCCGGGACAACGGCGGGGACCTGGCGGCGATGACCCGGCTGGGCCAGGGCTACGGGTTCGACGTCGAGGTGGTGGAGGACGTCACGGCGGACCCGAGCGTCGGCGACGGCCACAGCGCGGACCCGTTGCGCCGACGGTGGTCGTCCACCTGGGTGCGGGAGCTGCTGGCCGACGGCGACGTGCGGCAGGCGGCGCGCGTGCTCGGGCGGCCCCACCGCATCCGAGGGCTCGTGGTGCACGGCGACGCCCGCGGCCGGGAGCTGGGCTTCCCGACGGCGAACCTGTCGTCGGACGCGACCGGCATGGTGCCGGCCGACGGCGTGTACGCCGGCTGGCTGCGCCGGTTGGCCCACGCCGACGGCACCCCCGTGCCGCCCGACGACCCGGACCGCGTGCTGCCCGCAGCGGTGTCGATCGGGACCAACCCGACGTTCGACGGCGTGGTCCGCCGCGTCGAGGCCTACGTCCTGGACCGCACGGACCTCGACCTGTACGGCGAGGAGGTGGCCGTGGAGCTGGTGGAACGCCTCCGCCCGACGCTGCGGTTCGGGTCCGTCGACGAGCTCCTGGAGCGCATGGGGCAGGACGTGGCGCGGGTGCGCGAGGTGCTCGCCGGCGCGGCCGACCCCGGCGTACGGGTCCTGCCCGGCAGCTGACCGGCCGCTGACCGGCGGCGCCGGAGGCGGACCAACCGGTCGGCGGCAGACCTCCTGGTAGACTTCACGCGCCGTCAGAACGGCCGCGGACCCACAGAGCCCGGGTGGACAAGCCCCGGAGCGCCGCGCAACGAGACACCAGGAGAACCGTTGGCCCTCGACACTGCCACCAAGCAGTCGATCATGACCGAGTACGCGACCCACGAGGGTGACACCGGTTCGCCGGAGGTCCAGATCGCGGTGCTCACGCAGCGGATCAAGGACCTCACCGAGCACCTCAAGGAGCACAAGCACGACCACCACTCCCGTCGTGGTCTGCTCCTGCTCGTCGGGCGCCGTCGTCGGCTGCTCGGCTACCTGCAGAAGATCGACATCGAGCGCTACCGCAGCCTGATCGAGCGGCTCGGCCTGCGCCGTTGACCCACCGGACCAGCCCGGACCCCGCACAGGGTCCGGGCTGGTCCCGCGTCGGGGCCGGTACGCGTCCCTGACGCACGCACGCACCCACGCCACACCACACCGCCGCGCCGGTCCCACGTCCGGTCCTCGGTAGTGGCCCCCGGACCGCCGCACGGCGCGCCGAGGGCCTCGATCGAAGACCGCCGCGGACCCACCGGCGCACTTCGAGAACAAGGAGGGCACCCGTGGAGGGTCCCGAGATCCAGTTCGCCGAGGCCGTCATCGACAACGGCAAGTTCGGCAAGCGCACCGTCCGCTTCGAGACGGGCCGCCTGGCCAAGCAGGCCGCCGGCTCCGCCGTCGCCTACCTGGACGACCAGACGATGCTGCTGTCGGCCACGACGGCCGGCAAGCACCCCAAGGACCAGTTCGACTTCTTCCCGCTGACGGTCGACGTCGAGGAGCGGCAGTACGCCGCCGGCAAGATCCCCGGCT
>NCKG01000039.1:0-10940 GCA_002279095.1 Cellulomonas sp. 14-74-6 | reverse complement strand
GTCCGTCGCCGTCCAGGAGGCACGGATCTCCAGGTCGCTGCTCTCCTCACGCGGGCCGAGCGAGCCGAAGCTCTGCGACAGCACGCGCGTGACGGTGCCACCGGCGGCATGGGGCGGAACACCTGCATCCGCGAGGGAGTCCAGGAACCAGGACCACGCCACCTCCGCGAGCAGGGGGTCGGCACCGAGCTCGTGGTCCAGCCCGGCGCGCACCAGCGTGACCAGCCGGAACTGGCCCTCCCAGGCCTCCTGCCCCTCGGGGTCGTGCAGCACGACGAACCGGCCCGAGGCGAGCTCGTCGGCCGCGACGGACCGGCGGGCCGAGCGCACCTCCGCCGTCAGCGCGGCGGTGTACGGGGCGATCCGGGCGGGGCCGGGCACCTCGTCGAGCACCACCTCGGGGCGGACGGGAACCCCCCGCAGCGAGCGCAGCGCGCGGACGAACACCGCGGGCACGTCGTCCGGAGCCACGTCGGAAGCGTACGCACCGGAGGTCCCGCCCAGCCCCCGGCACGCCGCGGGGCTGCTCAGGGGCCCGCACTAGGCTGACCGAGGCCCATCGCGACCTCAAGGAGCGCTCGTATGTCCGTCAGCAGCACCTCGACAGCGACCCCCACCGCGCAGATCGGCGTGACGGGTCTGGCCGTGATGGGCCGGAACCTCGCGCGGAACCTCGCCCGGCACGGCTACACCGTGGCGCTGCACAACCGGTCGCAGGCGCGCACCGACTCGCTGGTCGCCGAGCACGGGGACGAGGGGACCTTCGTGCCGTCGTCGTCGATGGAGGAGTTCGTCGGCAGCCTGGTCCGGCCGCGCACCGTGATCGTCATGGTCAAGGCGGGTGCGCCGACCGATGCGGTGATCGACGAGCTGGTGCCGCTGCTCGAGCCGGGCGACATCGTGGTGGACGCCGGCAACGCGCACTTCCCCGACACGGTGCGACGCGAGGCGGCGCTGCGCGAGAAGGGGCTGCACTTCGTCGGCACCGGCGTCTCGGGCGGCGAGGAAGGGGCGCTGAACGGGCCGTCGATCATGCCCGGCGGCACCGTGGAGGCCTACGCCACCCTCGGCCCGATGCTCGAGGCGATCTCGGCGCACGTGGACGGCGAGCCGTGCTGCACGCACGTCGGCCCGGGCGGCGCCGGCCACTTCGTCAAGATGGTGCACAACGGCATCGAGTACGCCGACATGCAGCTGATCGCGGAGGCGTACGACCTGCTGCGCCAGGGTCTCGGCGCATCGGCGGCGGCGATCGGCGACGTCTTCGCCACCTGGAACACCGGTGACCTCGAGTCGTACCTGATCGAGATCACCGCGGACGTGCTGCACCACGTGGACGCCGAGACTGGCGCGGCGTTCGTCGACGTCGTGGCCGACCGGGCGGAGCAGAAGGGCACCGGCCGCTGGACGGTGCAGAACGCCCTCGACCTCGGCGTGCCGATCACCGGGATCGCCGAGGCGACCTTCGCACGGGCCCTCTCCGGCGGGGTGGCGCAGCGCGACGCGGCCCGCGGGGTGCTGCCGGCCGCGGTCGAGCCGTGGGCCGTCGACGACGCCGAGGCGTTCATCGACGACGTGCGCGCCGCGCTCTACGCCTCCAAGGTCGTCGCCTACTCGCAGGGGTTCGACCAGATCGCCGCCGCCTCGGCCCTCTACGGCTGGGACGTCGACCGCGGTGCGATGGCCCGCATCTGGCGCGGCGGCTGCATCATCCGCGCCCGCTTCCTCGGACGCATCACCGAGGCCTACGAGCGGGACGCCGACCTGCCGCTGCTGATCGCCGACCCGTACTTCGCCGGCGTGATCGGGGACGGGCTCGCGGCGTGGCGGCGCGTCGTGGCGGCCGCGGCGCTGCACGGCGTCCCGACGCCGGCGTTCGCGTCGTCGCTGGCGTACTACGACGGTGTGCGCGCCGAGCGGCTGCCGGCGGCGCTGATCCAGGCGCAGCGCGACTTCTTCGGTGCGCACACCTACCAGCGGGTCGACAAGGACGGCTACTTCCACACCGGCTGGTCGGAGGACCGCGCCGAGCAGCCCGCCTGACGAGCGCGGCACGGGGTCGTCCGCATCGCCCGTGGGTGGCGCGGCCGGCCCCGTGCCCCTCCCGGGGAGGTCAGTGCCGCCGCAGGGTCCGGAGCACGCGCTTCGCCAGCGGGACCGCCTGCACCCACAGCCGGTACAGGGGGGAGAACGGCACGTCGACGGTGCCGACGAGCTGGTCCTCGTGCTTGGCGAACGAGCGCTTGAAGGTCGAGACGCCGTCGTTCAGCAGGCCGTTCACGTCGTAGCGCAGCAGACCGGCGTCCTGCGCCAGCCGGACCGCGAACCACTTGACCGGGGCGTTCGCGCGCGCCTTGCGGCCGGCGTCGTTCACACCGCCGTAGAGCTCGAACGCGGTGGCGCCGGACATCACGTCCCAGACGAACGAGCAGGGCCTGCCCTCGTGGAAGGCCGCGACCACCACCGAGGCGTCACCGAGCTCGCGGTGGATGGACAGGTAGTACTCCGGGCTGTGCAGCGCGAAGCCGGCGTGCTGGGCGGTCTCGCGGTACACCTCGAGCACCGCGCGCACCTCCCTCTCGTCGGTCACCCGGCGGATCTCCACCTCCCGGCCACCGTTGCGCACGTCCGCACGGGTGGTGCGGCTCATGGCCGCCATGAGCTCGTCCGTGCTCCGGGTCAGATCGAGGACGATCGTGCTCGGCAGCAGGATCGGCTGGTCGCCGGGGACGGCGCCGGTCAGGGGCAGCGAGGTGCCCTCGGGCCAGTCCGGCTCGAAGGACACGCCCACCCCGCCGACGTTGGCGCGGCACCACGAGACGACGGCCTGCGCCACAGCGGACCGCATCGCCTCGTCGCCGACGCCGTAACCGACGGCCGCGGTGGGGTCGGTGGGCGCGACGGCCGGCCCGCGGGGCACGTAGGAGAGCGCCCGGAACGGGAAGGGCAGCCGACGCACGAGCACCTGGGAGACGCCCACGGTGCGGTCGGCCGCGGTGACGTGCAGCCGGTGCGCACGCCACGGACCGGTGGCCTTCACCTCGCCCCAGCCCCACAGCTGCAGCGGGTGACCGCCGAGCTCACGGACCAGCGCGTCCCACGCCGTCCGGTCGTGGACGGGCGTGACGACGAGCGACGAAGGGGTGGTGGGCACGACGGGCATCCTATCGACGGGGCTCGGCGGGGCCTCTCGAGCTCCCGAACCGTGACGGCCGCACCGGCCGGCGACGCGGCGGTCGATAGGCTGGGTGTCGCCCCGCTGGGCACCCACCCGTGCCACCCGGCCCTGCGGTGCCACCCCCCCGAGCCATCGGAGCGCCATGTCAACGACCAACGACGCCGTGGCGGCCATGCTCGCCGCGCGCACCGGTACGGACCCGGCCGACTGGTTCCTGGTGCACAAGGCGCGGTACGGCATGGAGGTCGTCTTCCGTGCCCTGGCCGACCTGCGCGGCACCGGCGACGTGGTCACGCAGGTGTTCACCTGCTGCACCGCGGTCGACCCGGTCCTGGTCGCCGGGCTGCGTCCGGTGTACGCCGAGGTCTCGCCCGACTCCATCGCGATCGACCCGGCGCGGGTGCTGCTCGGCGCCGCGACGCGTGCCGTCGTGCTGCAGAACACCTTCGGCATCGTGGACGACCCCACGGCGGTCCGGCTGCGCGGGCGGGCGCACGACGTGGGCGCGCTCCTGGTCGAGGACAGTGCCCACTGCGTCGGGACCCTGGCCCGGGACGAGCACCGTGAACCGGTGGCGGACGTGTCGATCCACTCCTTCGGTGCGGAGAAGATGCTGCCGACGCGCTTCGGGGGTGCGGTCTGGGTCGACCCTCGGCTGGCCGACAGCGGGTTGCGGGAGCGGCTGGTCCGCGACCTCGTCGCGCTGCCGGTGCCGGGGCGCCGGCAGGACCTCGCCGCCCGCCTGTACGTCAACGAGCTCCGGGTGCTGAACCGCCTCCCGAAGGGTGTCTCCGGTCCCGTCCGCGACGCGCTGACGGCCGCGGGAGCGTTCGACCCGCCGGTCGCACCTGTCGAGCGCCGTGGCGGCCTGTCGGCACGGGCGAGCGGGCCGTCGCCGTGGGTCGCCGCGCAGATGCGCGCCGTGCTGCCGTCGCTCGAGGACGTCGAGGTGCGCCGCGCCGCGGCGGTGCGTGAGTACGTCCGCGCGCTGGCCGGCATGGTGCAGGTCCCGGCAGGCATCGGCGACGGCCGCCCCCTGGTCCGGTTCCCGTTCTTCGCCTCCGACGCGGCTGCCGCCGAGCGCGTCTTCAGCGCCGTCTCCGAGGCGGGCTTCTACGCCGGCCGCTGGTACCGGCCCGCGCTGTTCCCCGGTGTCGAGGACCCCGCCGTCTACGGCTACGCCCCGGGTGACGGCTCGCTGGCCACGACGGAGGACCTGATCGCGCGCGTCGTGAACCTGCCGACCGGGGTCGACGTCTCGGACGCCCGGCGCATCGCGGACGTGGTGCTGAGGGCTATCGGTTGAGGCGGTTGCGCGCGTAGCGGACGTTGTCCAGCGTGTGGCGCAGGTCGATCCGCAGCAGGTCGACCTGACGGGCCAGGCTCCGGTCCGGTGCGTACCGCAGCGTGTGGGTCACGCCCCGGCGGGCGGCCTGGCGGACCTGTCCGCGCAGGGACGCCGGGGTGTAGGCGAGCACCACCGGGTACGGGACGTTGATCCACAGCCGCTCGTCCGTGGTGATCACCTCGGGGAGGTCCTGCTCGTACACCAGGTCGTCGACGAAGCAGCGGGTGAGGTTCCCGCCGGCAGCCATCGTGTAGTAGCTGGTGGCGCCCTGCCGCAGGTTGATCTCCAGCACCTTGCTGGTACCGGTCCGGCGGTCGTGCATCAGGTCGAAGTTGGCCGAGCCGACGTAACCGACGCTGTCGAGGAGCCGGCGCAGCGACTCGGTCAGCTCCGCGTCGGCCATGCTGACGATCGCGTTGTTGTTGCCGACCATCGTGGGGTCGTACTCGGTCAGCACGACCTGGCCCAGGGACGCGAAGCGCATCACCCCGTGCCGGTCGGAGTACGTGTTGGCCACGCGCATCACGGACTCGTCGCCCGCGATGTACTCCTGGACCAGCAGGTCGCCGACGTAGCCGGCGGAGAAGATCCGGTCCACCAGCACCCGCAGCTCGGCGGCGTCCGGCACCAGGTACACCTTCTGCTTGCCCTCGAACCGCAGACGCGGGTAGGTGTCGGTGTCGGACGGCTTGAGGATCACCGGGTACGGGAAGGGCAGGTCCGCGCCGAGCGCGGTGTCGCCGGCCTCGTCCTGACGGACCACGACGGTCTCCGGGTGCGGCACGCCCAGCTCGGCGCACGTGCGGTAGAAGTCCGTCTTGTCCATCAGCCGGTCGGCGAGCGGCTTGTGCACCAGCGGGACGATGAAGTCGTCCTCGAGCTCGGCCCGGTGCTCGATGAGGATGTTCGTGTAGAACTCGATGTTCGCCAGCAGCAGCCGCTTGCGGCCGGGGAACTCGGCGGCCAGCTTCTTCAGCGTCGCGACGACGAACTCCGGCGAGCTGAAGTCGCGGTACGCCCGCACGTCGATGATCGACGAGTGCGCCGTCTCGCGGAGCGCCGCACGGCCGAGGGCCAACGAGCGGATGCCGAACGCCTCGTGCAGCGACCGGGCCTGGTTGTAGGCGTTGACGCTGGTCCCCAGGATGATGGGGAGGAAGTCGGCGTTCCCGTACGTCGTCCCGGCTGCGTCCGTCATCCCGGCGGGTTCTCCGTTCCTGCACGCCCGGCCGCGGCGGTCCGGTGCGCGGTCATCCTACGGGCGGCCTCCCGGAGCCGGGCTCCCGGCGCGGCCGCACGCAGGCGGCTCGACCGCTCGACCGGGTCGGCTCAGCCGAGCTCGCTGGTGCCTCGGTACAGGTGCAGCACGGGCAGCTTGAGCTCCTCGCGTGCACGCGACGCCCAGTCGCGGTGGAACGTGTCCTCGAGGAGGTGCGGGTCGGTGACCACCGCGACCTCCCGCACGTCTCCCTCCGCCACGGCGGCCCGGAGCGCGGGGATCGGGTCGTCCTGGACCACCGTCCCGACCGCGCTCCGACCGGCGGCCTCGAACGCGGCCAGCGTGCCGGCCAGCTGCTCGGTCGCCGTCGCCTTGGCCTGCGGCTCCGTCGGCTCCTTGCCGACCGCGCGGTTCCACGCCTCGCGCAGCTCGCCGAGACTCAGCGAGTCCACGATCCACGGCACGAGCGGCCGCTGCGTGTCGGCCGGCACCAGCACCCGGTACTGCAGCACCTCGCCGGTGTGCAGTGCGATCAGCTTGTCGATGTCCGCGGGGGACAGGGTGTCCTCGATGAGGACGACGATCGTGTCGGTCACGCGACGAGCCTAGGTGGTCCGGCGTGCGGCCGGTCCGTCGCCCGGCGCGGCGTGCCGCCGAGGCGGACGTAGGGTGGGCGACCGTGACCGACTCCACCGTGCGCGGCGCGGGGAGCCTGGTCGGACGCAGCCCCGCACCCTCCCCGCAGCGGCTGCTCGCGGAGCTGGTGCCACCACGGCACTTCGCGGCCGAGACGTTCGACACCTATCGGCCCGACCCGGCGCACCCCTCCCAGGCGGCGGCGCTCGACCGGCTGCGCCAGGCGGCTGCCGCGGTGGTCGGTGTGGAGCATCCCCGCGGCTGGCTGCGCCGACGGAGGCGTGGGCGGCCACCGGCCCTCTACCTCGACGGCGGCTTCGGTGTGGGCAAGACGCACCTGCTCGCCGCCCTCGCCCATGCGGTGGGGCGCGAGGGCACGGCGTACGGCACCTTCGTCGAGTACACCAACCTGGTCGGCGCGCTCGGTTTCCGGGCCACGGTCGAGGCGCTCGCGGCGCACCGGCTGGTGTGCATCGACGAGTTCGAGCTGGACGACCCCGGTGACACCGTCCTGATGTCGCGGCTGCTGCGCGAGCTCGCCGACCGTGGGGTGGCACTGGCGGCGACGTCGAACACGCTGCCGGAGTCGCTGGGTGAGGGCCGGTTCGCCGCCGAGGACTTCCTGCGGGAGATCCAGGCGCTCGCCGAGCGGTTCGAGGTGCTGCGGATCGACGGTGAGGACTACCGGCACCGGCGCCCCGTCACCGACCGCACGGGGCTGCCCGACGAGGCGGTCCGTGCGGCGCTCGGCGGCCGCGACGACGCGACGCTCGACGACTTCGGCGACCTCCTGGAGCACCTCGCCCAGGTGCACCCCAGCCGGTACGGCGCCCTGCTGGACGGCGTCGGCCTCGTCGGCCTCACCGGTGTGCGGCCGGTGCTCCGGCAGGACGTCGCACTGCGGCTCGTCGTCCTGGTGGACCGGCTCTACGACAGGGACGTGCCGGTGCTGCTCGGCGGCTCCGGCGAGCAGGGCCTGTTCTCGGCCGAGATGCTGCACGGCGGCTACCGCAAGAAGTACTACCGAGCCCTGTCCCGGCTCGGCGCACTGGCTGCGGACGGCGCCGCCATCGCCTGACCGACGTCACGATCGTCGGCCGCCGATGCGCGCGGTGGTCCAGCGGCGGCAGACCGCGGGGCTCAGGCGAGGACGACGACGCTGCGTGCCGGGACGCGCACGGGGATCACCCCGCCCTCGACGGTGCCGACCTGCGCGCCGGGCGCCCAGGCGGCGCGGACCGACACGGGCTCCTGCGGCGCCGCGACCGGGACGTCGAGGGCTCGTTCGGCCAGGTTGACCACCACCCGGGCGGCACCTCGGCCGACCACGAGCCACCCGTCGTACGCGCCGCGGAGGTCCGCCCGGGGGAGGAACGCGAGGCGGGTCGCGGACCGGTCACCGCTGCGCAGGTCCGGGACGGCACGGCGCAGGGCGATCAGCTGGCGGTACCAGTCGAGCAGCCGGGCGTGGTCCGGCCGGCCCGGCTCCGACCAGTCCAGCTTGCTGACCAGGAACGTCCGGGGGTCCTGGGGGTCGGGCACGTCGACCGGGCCGCCGTACAGATCCAGGTGTCCGTGGCCGACGAACTCCGCCCGTCGACCGTCGCGAACCGCCGCGCCCAGCTCGGCGTCGGCGTAGTCCGTGAAGTACTGGAAGGGGGTGCTCGCGCCCCACTCCTCGCCCATGAACAGCATCGGGGTGAAGGGCGACAGCAGGATCAGCGCGGCCTCGGCGGCCAGACCACCGCCGTCCAGGTGCGCCGACGGGCGGTCGCCCAGGGCGCGGTTGCCCACCTGGTCGTGCGTGCTGGCCGCGACGACGAAGCGGCGGCCGTCCACGTCGTCCGGCACCGGACGGCCCCAGCGCCGCTGCCGGAACGTCGACCACCCGCCCGTGTGCCGGAACGCCCCGGTGAGCACCGACCCGAGCTCGGACGGCGTGCCGAAGTCGACGTAGTAGCCCTGTCGCTCGCCGGTGACCAGGGCGTGGACGGCGTGGTGCACGTCGTCGTCCCACTGCCCGGTGAGCCCCCAACCGCCGGCGGCGACGGGCTCGACGGTGACCACGTCGTCCAGGTCCGACTCCGCGACCAGCGACAGAGGTCGGCCGAGGCGGTCCGCCAGGCGGGCCACCTCGGTGGACAGCTGGGCCAGGACGTGCACCGGTGAGCCGTCCTGGAGGGCGTGGACGGCGTCGAGGCGCAGGGCGTCGACGTGGAAGTCGCTGAACCACTGCAGGGCGTTGTCGCAGATCCAGCGGCGGACGTGCGGTGAGCCGGGACCGTCGAGGTTGACCGCGTCGCCCCACGGGGTGCTGTGCCGGTCCGTGAAGTACGGGCCGAACTGCGACAGGTAGTTCCCGGAGGGGCCGAGGTGGTTGTAGACGACGTCCAGGCAGACGCCCACACCGGCGCCATGGGCGTTGTCGACGAACCCCTGAAGCGCTGCGGGGCCGCCGTAGGCCTCGTGCACCGCGAACGGGGCGACGCCGTCGTACCCCCAGCCGTGCTGACCGTCGAACGCCGCGAGAGGCATGAGCTCGACCAGGTCGACCCCCAGGTCCACCAGGTGCTCCAGGCGGGAGGCCGCCGCCGCGAGCGTGCCCTCCGGGGTGAACGTCCCCACGTGCAGCTCGTACGTGACGGCTCCACGCGCGTCGACGCCGGACCAGCCGGTGTCGTGCCACGGGTGGCGGCCGGCGTCGAACACCCGCGACAGCCCGTGCACCCCCTGCGGCTGCCGCGCCGAGCGGGGATCCGGCCGGGCGGGACCGCCGTCGAGGCGGTAGCCGTAGTCCGTCCCGTCCGGCAGATCGTCCTCGCCCGTCCACCACCCGTCCGCCGAGCGGTGCAACGCGCCGAGCTGGCCACCGTCGGCGCCGACCAGCTCGACGACGGTCGGGTTCGGCGCCCAGACGCGCGGGATCACCCGGCCCCCGCGACGAGCAGCGCCACCGGCAGCCGGTCCAGGAGAGGGCCGACGGGCTGCACACCGCCCGGCACCTCGTGGTCCGTCAGCACGTCGTGCCACGTCCCCTCCGGCAGGGCCACCGTGTGGTCGGCCCACCCGTCCAGCCGCTCGACGGCGGCGCCGAGCCGTGTGGCGACCACGACCACCCGGGCCTCGCCGGCGACCGTGCGCGCGTACGTCAGGCTGTGGCCCGACGAGTGCGCGAGCGGCACGAAGCCCGCCTCCGGGCCGGTGAACGCCTCGGTGACGTCGCGCCGGACCCGCAGCGCACGGGACGTCACCAGGAGCTTCTCGTCCGTCAGCGTGCGGGGGGCCGCGCCGTTGTCGAGCCGGTCGAGCCGCGCGGCCAGGTCTCCGGTGTCCACCGGCCGCCGGTTGTCCGGGTCGACCAGCGTCACCGCCGGCACCTCCGTGCCCTGGTAGACGTCGGCGACGCCCGGCAGCGTCAGCTGCACCAGCTTGGTCCCGAGCGTCGCCGTCCGAACCGCCGGGCGCGCGCGCAGCTCCCACCCGCTGAACAGCTCGACGACGGTGGGGTCCTCGAGGGCACGGCGCGCGAGCGATACGACGGCCTGCTCGTACGCGTCGTCGGGGCTCGCCCACGACGTGTGCGACTTCGCCTCGCGCACCGCCTTGACCAGGTAGTCCACCAACCGGTCCGCCTCGATCGGTCCCGGGGCGGTCCAGGTGCCGGCGAGCGTCTGCCACAGGAGGTTCTCCGCCCGGCCGTCGACCAGGGCGCTGCGGAACGGTGCGCTCGAGCGGTGCAGAGCGTCGACGAGCGCGGACCACTCGTGCGGCAGCTCGGACAGCACGCCGAGACGGGCCCGGGTGTCCTCGCCGCGCTTGGTGTCGTGCGTGGACAGCGTCGTCATCGCCAGCGGCGCCACCACCTGGGTCCGTGCCGCCCACGCGACCAGGTCGGTGGGGGTCAGGGCGAAGCGCTCGGGTTCGCCGCCGACCTCGCAGAGTGCCGTCAGCTGCGTCCAGCGGTAGTACGCCGTGTCCTCGACGCCCTTCGCCTGGACCGCCCCGCACGTCTGCTGGAACCGCACCACCAGCTCGTCGCGGCGCGGGTCGCGGGTGCGTCCGGCGCTGCCGGCCTCGCGGCCGAGCAGCAGGTCGACGACCACGTCCATCGTCTCGGCGCGCTCCTCGCTCAGCCTGCGGCGCGCCCGCGCCGCCGCGGACTGCAGCGCCTCGACGGCCTCCGGGTGCGGTGCCGTCCCGGGGACCACGTAGGCGCGGTACCGGTCCAGCTCGACGAGGAGCCCGACGAGGCACTCGTGCAGCGCGCGCCAGGTGTGGTCGCGCAGCCGGACGTCGTCGTGGCAGATGCCCGCCGCCAGCTCGGTGAGCCGGTGCACCTCCGCGTACAGCGTGCCCTCGACCACCTCGGACTTCGCCTGCGTGACGATCCCCGGGAACGCGTCCGAGGTGTCGCCGGCGAGCCGGTGCATGACGGATCCCAGCGGCGCGGCACCGCCGGGGTCGATGAAGGTCTGCTGCACGCGCCAGAGCGCGTCGTACCCGGTGGTGCCGGCCGTCCACCAGTCGCCGGGCACCTGCTCGTCGCCCGCCAGGATCTT
>NCKG01000323.1:0-1708 GCA_002279095.1 Cellulomonas sp. 14-74-6 | reverse complement strand
GGGCGCAGGTGATGCTGGCCCAGGGTGAGTCCGCGGTCCGGGTCGGCATCGCGGGGTCCACCGAGTACTGGCAGCGCGCGATCACCCGGTACCCGTGACCGGCAACCGAGCGCACGTGACCGGCGCACCGGGGCATTTCGGGCTCGTGCGGCGCGTCCTCCGACGCCTTCGGGCCGCGCTGGCAGCATGGCGCCTCGTGAAGACGCCGCCGTCACCGACGCCCGCCCGGCGTGCGGCCAGGGCCGTCCTCCCGCTGCTGTCGGTGGGCGCGCTCCTGGCCGGCTGTGCCGCGGGAACTGCACAGACCGTGGGGCCGACGTCGGGGGGATCCGGGTCGTCAGCCTCCACCGCGGCCAGCGAGAGCGCACCTGCCGACTCGCCGACCCCGTCGGCGTCCCCGACGCCGACGCGCCCGGCCTCGACGCCCTCCGCCTCGGCCAGCCCGACGCCGAGCCCGACGCCGACGCGGACGGGTCCGGACACCCGTCAGCAGGTCCAGGTGATCACGACGTACTCCGGGTGGCAGAAGTCGAACGGGACGATCGTCGTCGGTGCGTACGTCGCCAACCTCGTGGAGAACGGCGGCCAGTGCACGGTGATGGTCGACGGACCCAGCGGTGCACACTTCACCTCCACCCGCAACGCCGTCGCCGACGCCAAGACGACGGCGTGCGGTGAGCTGGCGGTGGCGGTGCAGACGTCCGGCACGTGGAAGGCGTCGGTGCAGTACTCGTCAACGAACTCTCGAGGGACGTCGTCCGTGGTGGAGGTTGTGGTCCCGTGAAGGTGCGCACGCGTCTCGGTCTCGTCGCACGGGTGGGGGCGGCCGCAGCTGCGGTCGTCGCCATCGCGGCGACCCTCGTCTCCGCGCCCGCAGCGCCGTCGACCGCCGCGAACCTCGCGATGTTCCGCGCGGGCAACATCATCAGCGACTCGGTGTTCTTCGCCGGAACGGTCTGGGGGCAGACGAACGTCCAGCAGTTCCTCGACGCGAAGGGGTCCGGGTGCACCGTCGGTGCGGACGGCACCGCCTGCCTCAAGAACTACCGGACCACCACGAACACCCGGACGCCCGACAACCGGTGCCCCGGTGGGTACACCGGTGCGACGGACGAGCTCGCCTCGGCGATCATCGCCAAGGTCGGCGCCTCCTGCGGCATCAACCCCCAGGTCATCCTGGTGATGCTGCAGAAGGAGGAGGGCCTGGTGACCACGACGGGAACGGCGGCCGTCGCCTCCCGCTACAAGACCGCCATGGGGTACGGCTGCCCGGACACGTCCGTGTGCGACAGCAAGTACTACGGGTTCTTCAACCAGGTGTACCAGGCGGCGTGGCAGTTCAAGAACTACGCGCTGAACCCGACGGCCTTCGGCTACCGCGCCGGGCTGACCAACACGATCCTCTACAACCCGAACCGGGACTGCGGTTCGTCGCAGGTCGTCATCGAGAACCAGGCGACCGCGGGGCTGTACAACTACACGCCGTACCAGCCGAACGCCGCCGCGCTGGCGGCCGGATACGGCACCGGTGACGCCTGCTCGGCGTACGGCAACCGGAACTTCTGGAACTACTTCAACGACTGGTTCGGGTCCTCGACCGACCTCATGCCGGCGGCGCGGTCGTTGGTGCGGGCGTTGTACGTGGATCTGTTGGGTCGTGAGGGTGAGCCGGCTGGGGTCGAGGGTTGGGCTGGTCTGGTGGTGTCGG
>NCKG01000322.1:0-1713 GCA_002279095.1 Cellulomonas sp. 14-74-6 | reverse complement strand
AGTGCTCCAGCCCGAGCCGGAGCCGACATCGAGCACGCGGCCGCCGACCGGCACCTGCAGCAGCCGGAGCATGGCGGCGACGGTCGACGGCTGCGAGCCGGTCTGGCCGTGGAACAGGGGGAGGGCGCGGTCCTCGCGGGCGTGGAACACCTGGTCGGGCGGGAGGAAGCGGGCGCGGTCGACCGTCCGCATCGCGGCGACGACGTCCGCCGACCGGTCGGAGTCAGCACGGTCGGCGCCGCAGGCGCCACCCGTCCCGTTCACCGCGGGCCCACGTCCGTCACCGTCCGGACGGACCCCAGGGGCCGTCCGGACGGCCGGCTTCCGGGACGACCGGGATGGGGCCGGTGCGGATCAGGTCCTGGGAGACGATCGGGAGCGGGCCCGTGCGGGCGACGTCGGCAGCCGCCGGCGCCGAGCGGTAGCGCGGCTTGGGGCCGGGGCGGCCCGGCCGACGGCGGTCCTCGAGGCCCTCGAGGGTGGTGGCGCGCCAGACGGCGCCGCCGTTGAGCCGCCCGTCAGGGGCGGGCAGCCAGGGCACCTTGCGGGACAACCACACCCGGATGGTGGCGTGCTCGACGCCCAGCCGGTCCGCCAGTCGCGCGATGTCGTAGAGGTCGTCCAGCCCCCGCGGAGCCGTCGCGAGGTGGTCCGCCGGGGGCTGCTGGGCGTCTGGCACGGCGGCAGCGTAGCGGCAAGCGGGGGTCAGTCTTGTGACGACACCGTGACGAGATCATCACAAGATCTTCGCCGCCCAAAGGCCTCAAGCAGTCTGGACGACCGTCCGATGCACTTAACGTGTTTCGCGTGAGTGACAGATTGCCGCCCCGGCGTCGGTCCGGCGGCGGCAGGCATGTCGCCACCGCGCCGGCCGCCGGCACGCGCCGCAGCCGTCAGGCCGGCGCCCACCGCGCCCCGCAGGACCACCGTCCGCGCACGCCGCGTCCGCTCGGCCCTCGCATCGCCCAGGGCGGTGTCGTGGTGGCGCTGGCCGTCGCTCTCGGCGTCGTGCTGGTGAACCCCGCCACCGGTGAGGGCGCCACGGCCTCCTCCTCGACGAGCCTGACCGGAGCCGACACCGCCGCCCTGGAGGCCGCCCAGGCCGCGCGCTCGACGCGGGAGAAGGTCGCCCAGGTTGCCGGCTCCGTGACCGCGCGCGCCGTCGCCGTCCGTGCCGACGGTGCGCAGGCCCAGGTGTCCGCGGACCAGCTCGCCCAGCTCGACGCGCTGCGCACCCAGGTCGCGGACCTGGTCGACAAGGTGCAGGCCGAGGACGCTGCCGCGCGCTCCGACCGGACGGGGGTCGCCTCACGTGGCGGCTCGTCGGCCGAGCGGAGCGCCGCCCCGGCGCCGTCCGCCTCCGGTGCGGCGGCCTCGCCGACAGCCGGTGCCACGCCGGCACCGACGGCGGCCACGTCGTCCAGCCCGGTACCGACGGCGGCCACGTCGTCCAGCCCGGCGACGCCCGACGCCACCCCGGCCCCGACCGCCTCGAGCCCCACCGCGTCGCCGGCGCCGTCGTCGGACGCCACGTCCTCCGCGTCGACTCCCTCCGCGTCACCGTCCGCCTCCGCCTCGCCCGCGTCCGTCGACACGCCCGACCAGGTGGCGGCCGCCATCCCGCAGGTGCTCGGCACCGACGACCCGGACGCCGCCCAGCTGCGCGACGCCGTGATCGCCCTGGCGCGGAGCACGGCGGCGGTCAGCGCCGCG
>NCKG01000321.1:0-1742 GCA_002279095.1 Cellulomonas sp. 14-74-6 | reverse complement strand
ACCGTCGTGCTCGCCGTGGTGCTGGTGGTCGCGACGCTGGCCGCTGCTCGGCTGCTGTCGGTGCAGCGGGCCGTCACGCAGCGCAGCTTCGACGAGATCACCCGGGCGGACAGCGCCTATGCCGGGCTGGCCGACGCCAGGTCGGCCGTCCTCTCGTACGCGATGGGTGCGGACCCGTCGACGCTCGGACCGTTCGACACGCTCCGCAGCGCTCCCGACGGCGGCTTCGGCGCCCTGGCGGCCGACCTGTCGGGCTCCGGTGACGTCGCTGCGGCGAACGCCGGCCGGCGCGCTGCTGCGGCGGCGGAGGCGTGGAGCTCCGGGTGGGCCGAACCCGTCGTCGCGCAGGTGCAGGCCCAGGGCGCCGGCTCGGCGCCCGACGCCCAGGTGCAGGCCGGTCAGCGACTCTTCGACGCGGTGCGCGACCAGGCGGGCGGCCTGTCCGGCGCGCTGCGCGCCGAGCGGGACGGTGCGCTGCACCGGCTCGCTCTCTACACGCAGGTGCTGCTGGCGTCGGTCGCGCTGCTTGCCGTGTCGGCCGTCGTCGCCGGCGTCCTGCTCTGGCGCGCCCTGCGGGGCTGGGTGCTCCGCCCGATCGACCAGCTGACGGCGGACACCCGCGCCGTGACCTCCGGGGACCTGCTGCACGAGGTGACGTTGGACGGGCCGGGGGAGTTCGAGGTGCTGGCGCGCGACGTCGAGGCGATGCGGCACGCCCTCGTCGTCCAGGTGCAGCAGATCCAGGCGTCGCGCGCGGGTCTGGAGGAGGCGCACGCGCGACTCACCGAGCAGGCCGAGGAGCTGCGGCGGTCCAACCGCGACCTCGAGCAGTTCGCCTACGTCGCCTCCCACGACCTGCAGGAACCGCTGCGCAAGGTCGCGTCCTTCACCCAGCTGCTCGCCAAGCGGTACGGCGGTCAGCTCGACGAGCGGGCCGACCAGTACATCCAGTTCGCCGTGGACGGCGCCAAGCGGATGCAGCAGCTGATCCAGGACCTGCTGGGCTTCTCCCGCGTGGGTCGGCTGGGTGGCGAGACCTCGGACGTGGCCCTGCAGGACGCGCTCGACGCGGCCCTGGACACGCTCTCGGAGCGGATCCGGGAGAGCGACGCGGTGGTCACGCACGACGAGCTGCCGGTGGTTCGCGGGGAGCGGCCCCTGCTCGAGCAGCTCCTGCAGAACCTGGTCGGGAACGCGATCAAGTTCCGTCACCCCGACCGTCCGCCACGGGTCCACGTGAGCGCGAGGCCGGCGGAGGACGGGTTCTGGGTGCTGGAGTGCCGGGACAACGGCATCGGGATCGAGCCGCAGTACGCCGAGCGGGTCTTCGTCATCTTCCAGCGGCTGCACGCCAAGGACGTGTACGAGGGCACGGGCATCGGGCTCGCCCTGTGCAAGAAGATCGTCGAGTACCACGGCGGCCGGATCTGGATCGACGGCACGGCGGGCGCGGGGACGTCGATCCGGTGGACGCTGCCGGGGGTCGAGGTCGATCGCCCGCCCACGCCGGAGGCCGTGGAAGCCGTGCAGCCGTTCCCCGTGCCGGCACCCGACCCGCTCACGCCTGACCCGCTCACGACCTGACCCGCTCACGACCTGACCCGGGCACGACCTGACCCGGGCACGACCCGACCCGGCCCGACCGGGCCCGACGAGAAGAGAGGACGGTGCACCCGTGCCGGACCAGAAGATCATCGACGTGCTGCTGGTGGAGGACGACCCCGGGGACGTCCTGATGACGC
>NCKG01000320.1:0-1746 GCA_002279095.1 Cellulomonas sp. 14-74-6 | reverse complement strand
GTCAGTCGTTCGCGCCGGCCGCGGGGCCGGCCTGGTCGGTCGTCGCGGATGCGGCGACCGGCAGCTCGAAGCCGTTCGCGGTCATCCAGCCGTCGTCGTAGAGCTTGTCGAGATAGCCGCGGCCGTGGTCGGGAAGGAGCACGACCACCACGCCGTCCTCCCCCAGCCCCTCCGCGACGCGGAGCGCCGCCACCACCGCCATGCCGCTGGAGCCGCCGACGAGCAGGCCCTCCTCGCGGGCGAGCCGACGGGTCATCGCGAAGGACTCCGCATCCGAGATCCGCTCGTAGCCGTCGACCACGGCGGGGTCGAACGTGGACGGCAGGAAGTCCTCGCCCACGCCCTCGACGAGATAGGAGTGGATCTCACCGCCGGAGTAGATGGATCCCTCCGGATCCGCGCCGATCACCCGCACCCGGCCCTCGCTGGCCTCCTTGAGGTAGCGTCCGGTGCCGCTGATCGTGCCGCCCGTGCCGATGCCCGCGACCAGGATGTCGACCTCCCCGTCGGTGTCCGCCCAGATCTCCTCGGCGGTGGTGCGGCGGTGGATCTCCGGGTTGGCCGCGTTGGCGAACTGCCGCGCCAGCACCGCACCGGGGCGCTCGGCGGCGATCTCGTTCGCCTTGTTCACCGCGCCCTTCATGCCCTCGGAGCCGGGCGTCAGGATCAGCTCGGCGCCGTAGGCGCGCAGCAGCGCGCGCCGCTCCTTCGACATCGTCTCGGGCATCGTCAGCACCACGTGGTACCCACGTGCGGCGCCGACGAACGCGAGCGCGATCCCGGTGTTCCCGCTGGTCGCCTCGACGATGCTGCCGCCGGGCCGCAGCTCGCCGGACCGCTCGGCGGCGTCGACGATCGCGACGCCGATGCGGTCCTTGACGGAGCTGGCGGGGTTGTAGAACTCGAGCTTGCCGACGATCTGCGCGGGGGCGCCGTCCGTGACCTTGGTGATGCGGACCAGGGGGGTGTTGCCGATCAGCTGCGTGGCGTCGTCGTAGATGCGGGACATGGTTCCTCTTCGTCGGTGTGGTGGAGGCACAGGCGGTGCAGGACGTTCCCCTCGAGCGTGCCCGGTGGACGCGGCGTCGGCCACGGCAGCGGAGAGCGGGGTCGTCCGACGAGGCGAGCGCTGGCCGGCCAGGTGGTCCGGGTTCCCGCCGACAGGCAGGAGGCAGCCAGCGCTCTACCGACAGCGACAGGTGCGGGCCGACGAGGCCGCACGGGCGCGCACGTGCGCGCGCAGGACGAGGGCGCCAGGTGCGTGCTGCACGCTTATCGGCCTCCCTCGCTCGGGCGGGTGCCAGCTCTCCCATCGGAGATGGACCTGGTCCGCGACGCCATGACGCTAGCCGCAACCGGGAGACCGGCGCAAAGATTCCCGCCCGATCACCTCTACGCTGGTCCCTGCGCGGGACGCCGTCCGGCGCGACGGGGTGTGGCGCAGGTTGGTAGCGCGTCCGCTTTGGGAGCGGAAGGTCGCCGGTTCGAATCCGACCACCCCGACCGTGTGACGTCTCGCCGTCTGACTTCCCCCAGGACAGAGGTGGGCGCATGGAGAACGAACGCAGGGCGGTCGACCAGCAGCTCTACGACCTGCTCGACGAGCAGCTGGGGGCCTTCACGTCCGGCGCAGCCGTGGTGCTGGGCGGGCAGGCGTCGTGCAGCGTGATGCTGCGGCTCGAGGGCGGCGTGCGCCGTTCGGCGAGCAGCGACCCCCTCGCGGCGGCTTGCGACGAGGTCGAGCTG
>NCKG01000319.1:0-1751 GCA_002279095.1 Cellulomonas sp. 14-74-6 | reverse complement strand
GCTCGTCGAGGGCGACCGCCGGGTCGGCCTGCTCGCCTTCCGCGAGTTCACCAGCACCTCGCTGGCCTCGCTGACCGCCAAGGGTCTGCAGACGTTCGACCTCGAGCTCGACGTCGCCGCCTTCAACGTGCAGCTGCCGCGCCTGCGCATCATCCCGCTCGACGAGTTCGACCCCACCCGCTACCTCTGACCGGTCGGTCGGCGCGCCCCACGGGACCCTCGCGCGGACCGTGCGCCGGACGAGCGCGTGGCGCGCTGGCTGCCGTGACGTGCGCGCGGCACAGTGTGCACCGTGCCCGAGGTGACGGTCGCGCTGCTGCGCGCGGTGAACGTCGGCGGCCGGACGGTCCGCAGCGCCGACCTGCGCGCCGCCGCCGCCGAGCTCGGTCATCAGCGGGTGGCGACGTACGCCGCCAGCGGCAACGCGGTGCTGGTCCCGTCACCCGACTCGAGTCCCGAGACGATCGGCCCGCGCCTGTCGCGGGCCCTGGGCCGGCTGTGCGGCTTCGCGGTGCCGGTGCTGACCAGGAGCGGGACGCAGTGGGACCGGCTGGTCGCGGACGTGCCGTTCACCGACCACGCCGCCGACGACCCGTCCCGGCTGACGGTCGTCTGCTGGGAGGGCACGCCCGACGAGCAGAGCGTCGGGACCTTCGACGCCGCCCGGTACGGCGAGGAGCAGGTCGCCTGGCACGGCGAGGAGACGTACGTCTACTACCCGCACGGCATCGGACGGTCCCGGCTGACCCTGGACGTGCTCTCGCGCGCCGCCGGCCGGGTGGGCACCGCGCGCAACTGGCGCACCGTCCTGGCGCTGCAGTCGCTGGTCGACGAACGCCGCTGAGCTCCGCCCGAGTGCCTCCGAGGACGGCGCTAGCGTGAGCCTCATGGCGACGCTCTTCACCCGGATCATCGACGGCGAGCTCCCCGGGCGGTTCGTCTGGGCGGACGACCAGGCCGTCGCCTTCGCGACGATCGCGCCGATCACCGACGGCCACGTCCTCGTCGTGCCACGTGCGGAGTACCCCGAGCTGACGGCCGCTCCGGACGATGCGTTGGCGCATCTCATCGCCGTGGCGAAGACCATCGGGCTCGCGCAGCAGGCGGTGTGGGGTGCTCCGCGTGCCGCCGTCCTCGTCGCCGGGTTCGAGGTGCCGCACCTGCACCTGCACGTGCTGCCGGCGTGGGACGAGCGCAGCCTCACGTTCGCCAACGCCCGGACGGACGTGCTCCCGCGGCAGCTCGACGCCGCGGCGGAGGCGCTCCGGGCAGGTCTGCGGGCTGCGGGGCACGCCGACCACGTGCCGGCTGCGCTCGGTTCGCCGGCGCTGGCGTAGGCCTCGGACAGTCGGGGGCCTCGCTAGCGCCCGATACCGGCCTCGGGAACCGGCCGACCTCTCGGCGGCCGCCGCGGCACGTGCCGGGGACGCAGCGGCGGGCTCGCAGTGCCGGCGCCGTCGGAGATCCCGCGCACCGCCTCCGCCAGCGTCGTCGCGGCGTCGCGTCCCGCCTGCCATCCGAGCTCGCGCCGGGCGCGCCCGGTGTCCAGGACGGGCGCCGCGAACGCCATGTCCAGCCAGCCCGGACCGACCGGCACCAGGCGCAGGTGCCAGCCGGCCGCGACCGCTGCCCGTGCGGCGGCCCGGGAGACCTCGACCACGCGGTCGGCGCCGACCAGCGGCGCGACGTCCTCCCCGTGCAGCACGCCCGGCGCCGCCACGTTGAACGGTCCGCTGACCCTGCGGACCACG
>NCKG01000318.1:0-1768 GCA_002279095.1 Cellulomonas sp. 14-74-6 | reverse complement strand
GTTGCCCATGAGGACCTCCGGAACGCAGTGATGGCGTCAGACACCACTCACTTCGCCCGGAGGCCCTCCCTCATGTCAACAACGTCCGTGGGCACTACAACTAGCCGTACGTCGCCGTCCTGACCGCCCTCGCCCTGCCCTGCTGCGGGGCCCGACCTCGCCTGGAGGGTCCCGTGACCGACCGGCCCAGCCCCGAGCTGCTCGAACCGGCCTCGCCCCTCAACGAGGGACCGCTCCCGGCAGCCACCCGGGAGCGGATGGCGCCGCGCGATCGTCTCGCCGTCGTGCTGCTCCTCGTCTCCACGTTCGTGGTGATCCTCAACGAGACGATCATGGGCGTCGCGCTGCCCCGCCTGATGACGGACCTGTCGGTCCCGCCTGCGACCGCGCAGTGGTTGAGCACGGCGTTCATGCTCACCATGGCCGTGGTGATCCCCGTGACGGGCTTCGTCCTGCAGCGGATCACGACGCGGGCCGCCTTCCTCACCGCGATGGGCCTGTTCAGCCTGGGCACGGCGATCTGCATGCTCGCCCCCGGCTTCCCCGTGCTGCTCGCGGGCCGCGTGGTCCAGGCGACCGGGACCGCCGTGATGCTGCCCCTGCTGATGACCACGGTGATGACCGTGACGCCACCCGCATCGCGTGGCCGCACGATGGGCAACATCTCGGTGGTGATCTCCGTCGCCCCGGCGATCGGACCGACCATCTCGGGTCTGATCCTGTCCGTGCTGGAGTGGCGCTGGATGTTCGGGCTGGTGCTGCCGATCGCCCTGGGTGCCCTGGCCCTCGGCGCGGCACGGGTGCCCAACATCGGCGTGACCCGCTCGGCGCGGGTCGACGTCGGCTCGGTGGTGCTGTCGGCGTTCGCGTTCGGCGGGATCGTGTACGGGCTGTCGACGCTCGGCAGCGCGACCGGCGACGTGCCGGTGACGGCCTGGGTGAGCCTGGTGGTGGGGCTGACGGCGCTGTCGCTGTTCGTCGCCCGGCAGCTGTGGCTGCAGCGGGCCGACGCCGCGCTGCTGGACCTGCGGGTGTTCGGCTCCCGCACCTTCACGGTGAGCGTCGCGTTGATGGCCGTGGTGATGATGGCGATGTTCGGGACCATCATC
This sequence comes from Cellulomonas sp. 14-74-6, assembly GCA_002279095.1. Classification (GTDB taxonomy): domain Bacteria; phylum Actinomycetota; class Actinomycetes; order Actinomycetales; family Cellulomonadaceae; genus Cellulomonas. The sequence goes on along the minus strand of NCKG01000318.1, from coordinate 659 downwards.
ATGGTGCCGATCTACGCGCAGCAGGTGCTGCACCTGACCACCCTGTCCACCGGTCTGCTGCTGCTCCCCGGCGGGCTGCTGATGGGCCTGCTCGCCCCGGCGGTCGGCCGCGCCTACGACCGGTTCGGGCCGAGGCCGCTGCTGGTGCCCGGCGCGGTGCTGCTGAGCGCAGCGCTGTGGGGCATGACGACCCTCGACCAGCACAGCTCTCCGGGGCTGCTGCTCGCGGCCCACGTGATGCTGTCGGCCGGCCTGGCCGCGATGTTCACGCCGCTGTTCACCTCCGCCCTCGGCTCGCTGCCGGGACACCGGTACTCGCACGGCAGCGCGATGGTCGGCACCGTGCAGCAGGTGGCAGGTGCCGCCGGCACCGCGCTGTTCGTCACGGTGCTCACCGCGCAGGCGGGTCGGCTGGCCGAGCACGGCGCCGACGGCGCGGCCGCGACCGCGGGCGCCGTGCAGGCCGCCTTCCTGGTCGGGGCCCTGGTGTCGCTCCTGGCCATCCCCGCGGCCTGGCTGGTGCGCCGACCGTCCGACGACCCCTCCCCGGCCGTGCCGGAGGGTGTCCCGAGCCCCGCGGTCGCTGCCGAGGAGAGCTGACCGGTCCGCCTCGGATGCCGGTCAGCCGGGCCTCGGCGCGGTCCCGTCCGCCCGCAGGC
>NCKG01000317.1:0-1776 GCA_002279095.1 Cellulomonas sp. 14-74-6 | reverse complement strand
GAGGCGTTGGACACGTAGCTGCCGCCGGTCAGCGCCGCACCGAGCGCGCCGGACTGGGCGGAGTGCTCACCCTCCGTCTCGACGAAGAACGGGTGCTTGCCCCAGACGTTCAGCTGGCCCTCGGCGCGGGCCGCCTCGAAGGTCTCGGAGATCTCGGTGGACGGCGTGATCGGGTAGCCGATCACGCCGCCGCACACGTGCTTCATCACGTGGGCGACGGCACCGTTGCCGTTGATGACGTCGGGGATGCCGGGGAAGGGGTGCGAAATGGTCACGATGCCCGTCCGAACACGCGCAGGGATGGAAGGCCGACCGGGGCCGATCGAGGTGCAGGCGCGCTGCCGTGCGCGCCGTCGACGGCGGCGTCGGTACCGGTACGAGGCCGGGACTGGAGGTGCGTCATTGCATTCCTCACGGGTCCAGAGATGGACACCGTCAGGGTAGGCACGGCGATTTCGGGGCCCCTGGGACCGAGGGCCCTACCTGGTGGGCACTTCCGCACGGGCCGTCGCGAGGGCCGCCGCGGAGCGGTCCTCGGACCGACCGGGCTACCTCAGCAGCAGCACCAGCAGGGCCAGGTTCAGCGCCACCACCAGCGCCGCGACCCCCAGCAGCAACCCGTGCAGCCACGGCCCGGTGCGCTCGGCACCCATCAGCCCGGCGTCGCGCGTGAGCCGTACCAGCGGCACCAGGGCGAACGGGATGCCGAAGCTGAGCACCACCTGGCTGACCACCAGCGTCCACGTCGGGTCGGCGCCGAGCGCCAGCAGCACCACGGCCGGCACCAGCGTGACCGTCCGGCGGACCAGTGGCCGCACCCGCCGGTGCAGCAGCCCGTCCATCACCACCGAACCGGCGTAGGCGCCCACCGACGTCGACGCCAGGCCGCTGGCGAGCAGGCCGACGGCGAACACCAGGCCGACGGCGGTACCGAGCGAGGCGACGATCGCGGCGTGCGCACCGGGGATCGAGTCGGTACCCGGCAGGTGCCGCAGGCCCGTGGCGGCCAGCATCAGCAACCCGATGTTGACCACCCCGGCGAGCGCGAGCGCCCCGCCGACGTCCCAGCGGGTGGCGCGCAGCAGCCGGGCCCGCGCCGATCCCGTGCCGAGGTGCCCGTGCCGGTCCCGGGCCAGCGCCGAGTGGGCGTAGATGGCGTGCGGCATGACGGTGGCGCCGAGCATGCTGACCGCCAGCAGCACGGAGTCGGTCCCCGCGAACCGCGGCACGAGGCCGGACAGCACCCCGCGGGCGTCCGGCGGGTGCACGACGAGCCCGGAGAGGAACCCGAACCCGATGACGGCCAGCAGGCCGGCGACCACCAGCTCGAACCGACGCTGCCCGTACCGGTCCTGGGTGGCGAGCAGCGCCAGGGAGACGAGGCCGACGATCAGCCCGCCGAGAGCCAGCGGGAGGCCGAACAGCAGCTGCAGCGCGAGCGCACCACCCACCACCTCGGCCAGGTCGGTGGCGCCCGCGACCACCTCGGCCTGCGCCCAGAACGCCAGGCGACCGCCGCGCGGCATCCGGTCGCCGAGCACCTCCGGCAGGGACCGGCCGGTCACCAGGCCGAGGCGTGCCGACTGGTACTGCACCAGCACGGCGATCACGTCCGCCGCGACCACCACCCACAGCAGCAGGTAGCCGTAGCGGGAACCGGCGGTGAGGTTGGCGGCGACGTTGCCCGGGTCGACGTAGGCGATCGAGGCGACGAACGCGGGCCCGAGCAGGTGCAGCAGGCCGCCGCGGGCGCGGACCGGGCGGCGGTGCGGCCGC